>WJJK01000118.1 GCA_014729705.1 Candidatus Altarchaeales archaeon
GCCCAGCAAGTCGAGGATGTGGTTAGGTTAGTGATGGAAAAACACACAAGCTGCATACCTGTTGTCGACAAGGAACTTAAAGTCAAAGCGTTGGTCACAGAGAGGGACTTGCTGCCCAAAAACACCGGCGACTTAAAAGTTAAAGTCAGCTCAGCCATGGTTTCCAACGTAATATCTGCGACCCCGGGGATGATGATAGGGGATGCATCGAAAATCATGGTGCGAAACCGCCTTCGAAGACTTCCCGTAGTCTCTGAAGGCCATTTAATGGGTGTTGTCACCGCACTGGATATATTGTCTTTCCTGGCGGGCGGAGAGTACAAGGGAGTGCATTCTCGGGAAAACCTTTCAACCCGGGTTGAAGAGGTCATGGAGAGGGAAATAGCGTCATTCTCACCCAACCAAGACCTTGGCGAGGTTTCCGCCGCAGTATGGGAGACGGGTTTAGGCGGATTCCCAGTGCAGGAGGGGGGCAGACTAAAGGGGATTGTGACGGTAACCGACATCCTACGGCATGCGTATTCATAGAATCCCGAGGAGAAAGCAAACATTTATATATAACTAACGCCTATAACTAGGCTACACGCTTTTTTCTCTCCGAAACCCTAAAAGGAGGACAAAAAAATTGCTCAACCATAGACTAGTACCGAAACATGAAATACTATCCAGCGAGGAAGCATTAGAAATCCTAACTAAATATAATATAACCGTAAACGAGATGCCTCAAATAAAGTTAAACGATCCGGCAATCAAAGACTTCAAACCCAGTGAAGGCGATATTGTTAAAATAACTCGTGAAAACCCAAGCACCGGGAAATCATTTTACTATAGGGTGGTTGTTGAAGGGTGATATATTGTGTTAGGTTCGCTTAGATTATCTGATTTTGTGTCATGGAACGATTTAGTGGGCTTCCAGTTGGAGTCCTATAATTGGTTGCTTAAACACGGGATACAAGAGGTTATTGAGGAGAAGAAGGAGCTTGAAATAGACATACCTGACTACACGCTCGAGCTTGGTAAAATCACGATAGGAAGGCCTAGTGTCAACGAGTCAGGACAAGGATCTGAAACCAGGTACCCCTTTGAATGCAGGCTGCGAAGCCTCACATACGCAGCCCCCTTAAACCTTGAATTCATTGAATGCGGTAAACCCGTGGAAGTGGAGCTTGGACAGTTGCCTGTGATGCTTCACTCAGACATATGCCTTCTTAAGGGCATGAGCGAAAACGAATTAATCCACCACGGGGAAGACCCCCTCGATCGAGGCGGCTATTTCATAATAAACGGCACCGAGAGAACGCTAATAATAGTTGAGGATCTGGCTCCGAACAGAATCGTTACAACCCGCGAGAACATCACAGGCAAGGAAGTGATAATAGCAAAAGTGTTCTCAGTCCGGCAGGGCTTCAGATCCCGTGTGACTGTTGAGAAACGCGAAACCCGTAAAAACGGGACACTATTCGTCGCATTCCCCGGGATACCCAAGAGAATACCCCTACACATATTGATTAAGGCGCTTGGATTGTCTGATGAGGAGATACTTTCCATGTTCCCGGATGAGCAGATGAAGATGGAAATCCAGGCCAATATGGCCATCAAAAACCTCGATAAACAGGAGGCATTCGATTACCTTGGAAGGCGGGCGGGAGCCGGACACGCCAAACAATATCAGGCGACACGCGCAAACCAGGTCGTCAACAACTTCCTGCTCCCACACATCGGCAACACCGAGACAGACCGAAGAGCCAAGGCAATATACCTTTGTGTGATGGCTCGAAAGGTTCTGGAGTTAGACCTTGATTTAAGGGAGCAGGACGACAAAGACCACTACAGCAACAAGAGGTTGAGGCTCTCAGGAGACCTCATGCAGGAGTTGTTCAGGGTTAGTTTCAATAAGATAGCGCGAGACATTAAATACCAACTTGAAAAACAAAACGCAAGACACAGGGTTGTAAACATCAAAACCGCAGTCAGAAGCAACAACCTATCAGAGAGCATATCCTACGCCCTTGCCACCGGAAACTGGACTGGAGGAAGATCAGGGGTAAGTCAAGTGCTTGACCGCACCAATTACCTGTCTTTCGTATCCCACCAGCGGAGGATATCATCTCTTCTCTCAAGAAGCCACCCACACTTTGAGGCAAGGGACCTGCACGCAACACACTGGGGGAGGATATGCCCCAATGAAACACCGGAAGGCCAGAACTGCGGGTTAGTGAAAAACCTTTCAGTCGGTTCGATCGTGACCTCTGAGGGAAACGAAACACCTGTTGAGAAATACATCGGGGAACTAGGTTTAAAGAAATAAAATGAGCGTCTCAGTCTACCTAAACGGAAGATTACTTGGGGAACACACTAAACCCGAATTATTCGTAACCAAACTAAGGCAACTTAGGCGGCAGGGAAAAATAGATCAAAACGCCTCCATAAGCTACCGCGAGGAAAACAACGAAATACAAATCTACACCGACAAAGGCCGGGTGCTCAGACCCCTCATAGTGGTTGAGAAAGGACAACCCAAGCTCACAAAAGAAATTGCCAAAGACTTTCAATCAGGCAAACTAAGCTGGGAGGACCTAGTTAACCAAGGCATTATTGAATACATCGATTCAGAGGAGGAGGAGAACGCCTACATCGCGGTAAGAGACTATCAGGTTACGCCCGAGCACACCCACCTTGAGATCACCCCCTCCCTCTTGTTAGGCATATGCGCAGGAGCCGCCCCCTACCCTGAACACAACAGTTCACCCCGTGTCACAATGGCGGCTGCGATGGCTAAACAAAGCCTCGGCCTCTATGTTACCAACTATTACAACCGGTTCGACAGCAGAGCCAACATGCTCCACTACCCCCAGAAACCCTTAGTATACACCGACGTATTGAGGTCTGTGGGCTTTGATAAACGGCCGGCAGGCCAAAACTATGTTGTCGCCGTCATGAGCTATGAAGGCTTCAACATGGAGGATGCTGTGATTATAAACCGCTCCTCCATTGAACGCGGTATGGGCCGCTCAACCTTCTTTCGAACCTATACCTCCGAGGAGCGTGATTACCCCTCCGGGCAAAAGGACAAATTTGAGATACCCCCTGAGAATACTGAAGGCGCTCAACTGGAGGAGACCTACGCTAAACTCGATGAAGACGGGTTAATACTCCCTGAATCCGACGTTGGTTCAGGCGAAGTCTTAATAGGTAAAACCTCGCCCCCCCGGTTCCTTGAGGAAATCGGCCCCTACGGAATCGTTGAAGAGAAAAGAAGGGAGACTTCAACAAACGTACGCCACATGGAGTCGGGCATAGTCGATTGCGTAGTATTAACCGAGACTGTTGAACGAAATAAACTAGCTAAAGTACGCATCAGAAGCCAGAGGATCCCCGAACTAGGCGACAAATTCGCCTCAAGACACGGGCAGAAAGGGGTCGTAGGCTTAATCGTACCCCACGAAGACATGCCCTTCACCAAAGACGGCATAGTCCCCGACCTCATAATCAACCCCCACGCAATACCCTCGCGTATGACCGTCGGCCACGTCCTTGAGATGATCGGCGGCAAAGCAGGTTCTTTGGACGGATATCGTGTCAACGGAACAGCATTCGAAAACGATGAGGAGGAGGGTTTGAGGAAAAGCCTAGCCGAACATGGATTCAACGATTCAGGCAAGGAGATCCTATACAACGGGACAAGCGGGCAATCCTTTAAAGCCCAGATCTTTGTGGGAGTCATATATTATCAAAAACTACACCACATGGTGGCAAACAAGGTACATGCAAGATCAAGGGGGCCTGTCCAGATGCTCACAAGACAACCGACAGAGGGTCGCGCCCGTGAAGGCGGATTGCGTTTCGGAGAAATGGAGCGTGACTGTCTGATAGGACACGGAGCGTCGATGATGCTTAAAGACCGGTTACTCGATGAATCAGACAAGGTTGTCGTGCCTGTTTGCTCTAAATGCGGCACCATCGCAATAAACGACATGGAACGGAGGATAATCACCTGCCCGCTTTGCGGGGAATCACCCACACACCCCGTGGAGATGGCCTACGCATTCAAGCTGCTTTTAAACGAGCTTCAAGGCATGTGCATACACCCTAAACTCAAACTCACAGACAAAGCCTAAAAGGTTTAAACAAAAAAAATGATTGTCCGCAAAAAAATCGAGGAAATAGAATTCGGGTTGCTTAACTCAAAACGCATAAGGAAGATGAGTGCATCCCGTATATACACCTCCAAAACCTACGATGAAGACGGATACCCCGTTGAAGGGGGTTTAATGGACCCGCGTCTTGGAGTGATTGACCCCGGGATCCGATGTAAAACCTGTGGAGGCCGTTTAGGGGAATGCCAGGGACACTTCGGACACGTGGAGTTAACAAGGCCCGTGGTGCATGTTGGATACGCTAAAGAGATATACAATATACTTAGAGTGACCTGCAGGGTATGCGGTAAACTGCTTTTAACTGAAGAGCAGATGATGCAATCCAGGGAGCAGGGACTTGAACCGAAAACCATAGACA
>WJJK01000119.1 GCA_014729705.1 Candidatus Altarchaeales archaeon
GGCTTGACCTGGTTGCTCTTGCGGACGTCAACAAAGACAACTTCGACGATATTGTGCTTAACGCCGCAGGCATAAGTGTTTATCTTGGAGCAGGGGATGGAAGCTTCACAGAATCATACAACGACAACAGCATAGGTTGTGCCATTGATTTGGATTTCACTGACTTCAACGGCGATGGAAATGCCGATTTCATTGTGACAGACGACATGGGCGATACTAAGGTTTATTTCGGCGACGGGGAGGGCGGCTTCAAAAAACCGGATGTGGATGTTTCCTATTGGTATAAATGTGGTAGCGCCGACTTTAACAGAGACTCGGTTTCAGACTTACTCCTATCCTCTTGGAGCGCTACTTTAAACCTGCTCCTAGGCAGCCACCCCCCCACCCAATGTTTCCTGGAGAACACCGACTGCTGCTATAATGATTCAGGCTACCTGATTAGGGAGGAGGAGGTAAACGTCTGCGATGAGGAGGGCGGGCAAACATGTATAGGCACTGCCCACGATAACGGCACCATAGACTGCAACTTCAACACAGGCGGGGGAAGCTGGGTTTGGAAGTGGGGTTGGAATTGCACTATGTGTGAAGACGACGACCTGGAATGCGCATATAACAGGGTGTATTGTTGCGTTAACCCTGATCCAGGGGAGACAGTAGGAGCCAGCTATAAATACACGCACTGTGATGAGGACCCCTGTGACCCCGGGCAGACGTGTTCACAGTATTTCCATATGTGCCACATGTATCTTGAATGCAACAATTACACCGTCACCGACTGCGCAGAAGAATGCCCTGAGGGGAATAAGTGTTTCGACGACTCCACCCCCAAAAGATGCGAGGATTGTAGTGTAGGCCCCCACTGGTACGGGGAGTATTGGTATAATTCCGTTGACTGCAAGCAAGATCCTTGCCCCACCGACCCGTTTTTTTATTGGGATAACAGGTACTACTACAGTATAACCGCGCCGACCTACGGGACAGAAGGGGCGGGGCATTTCTGGCAGATAGAGGATGAGCTAGTGTGTAACAACAGAGTCAACTGCTCGATACCCCACGACCCTGAAGGTAAGAACTGTACTCGCGTTTTTGATTATCCCCCAGACGATTACTGCATAAACGAGGAATGCTGTTATGATATGCCCGGCGAATGCTTAGATAACTGCACAGTCCAACGCGCATACTGCAGGACTAAAGACGAAAATATCAATGGTTTGAAGGATTGCTGTAACTGCGGCCCCGCACAAGACGCTATCTGCGCCTCAAGCAGATTGCACAACAAAATGGACGCTAATGTGACGGTAATCGGTTTCGGACCCATATCTAAGGTGGAGTCCGCCAACAAAACCATGAAACAAATTGCGGACTGCTCAGAAAGCGGGTACTGGGGCAGCGACCAAGCCACCGAACTACTTCAGATATTCAAGGACGTTGCAGAGAAGGCTCTTAACATGACGTTCATGAAGCAGGCGATAAACGTAACCAGCCAGGGAACAGAACACGAGGCAAGCATACTATATCCCGGCGACCCCCTAACAGGGGACGGTAGCTACATAAGATACGCCTATGAAGTCCCGCTTGAAGACGAATACGGTGCAGTCACATTAAGCAGGGAAGCCTGTGAAGGCAATACCGGGTTCATACCCCCCGGAGGGCCCTCCGTTGGTTCGGTAGCCACTGATTGCACGTGCAGCCTCACCCTGCCTGAGGGCACGCAGTTAACAAACGCCCATGCAATAAGTTATTCCGGAGACTACTGGAGCAGCTTATTGACGACAAAAAAATCAGGTGAACCACCGCAAACTGAATTCGATCTATTCGCCATCAAAAACGCGGAAAACGTTGAAATCACTGATTTAGGGGATCCATTCACACTACATATCCAAAACCCGTGGATGCTTGAGGAGGGAACCTACACATTCAAACTCAACATCGGGCAGATAGCATCAGATAAGCTCTGCTCCGAAGACGATAAACTCGTATACACGATTAAACTTAGAACCATAACCGGCTATGGCGACGTGTTCCCCGAAGCCATGGGATGCAACTGGAGCATAGAATTCGAAAGCGGGGACATACAAAACTACTTGATACCCGAAGGATACGAGGGGGATCAAAC
>WJJK01000120.1 GCA_014729705.1 Candidatus Altarchaeales archaeon
ACACATTGAATTCAAAACCCAGCTTACAAGGCAGCCTATTCCGGAAATCTATGGAGGCGTTGGAGGCTGTGGATTAGTGGGTGCCGGCAACAAAAAACACCCCCATAATTGCTTGAAAGCCTCAGCGGGCTTGAGGTTGATGGGTCAGAGGTTTGTTTTCGACGGATACGTATTCCAGAACCTCCTTAACCCCGCTAACGTGGGGGCCTACAACGGCTCCGCACCACGCCCCTTCACGCACGACGTTAATACGCGTGTCTTTCCCAGGGGGCTTGACTTGATGTCTATCCTCGGATCCTCTGAGGCCACCAGGATTCTTAAATCCTCAGGCGACACAAACTACCTTAACTACTTCGATTCACACGATAAGCTCGCAAAACAATTCAATGATCTAAGCGTTGGTGAATGGAATAAAAACCTTTATTTCAGCTGGATGTACGCCCTTAAATCGTGTTTAAAAGAAGATGGGGGGAAGTATCCCGCCTTCATGCGCACAAAGGCGTATCAAAGAAAGCAGCTTAACACAGCCCTCGCCTCCTGGAGCGAGCTTCGCCACGACACGAGGTTATACGCTAAACAAAGCTATACTCTAAGGGAGGCCTCCCCTCCTTTGCGGAAGACAGTTTCAGGATACGTCGAACCCAACCCCGAACTATATTCCCGCTTGTTTGCGCTTACTAAGATGACGTCGGAAGCCCTGTCTGCGAAGAAACTTTTAACAAAGGATTGCCGCAAACGTTTAACTGATTTTGAGGAAATGCTTTTGAGGTTGAAAGCTATTTCCGTAAAGGAGCTTGAAGGGGGAAAACTGTCTGAAGGAGACGCCCGGTTCATAAATGATTTCAGCGAAAACGCCGACCTAGTATTAGCGGGCGTAGACGATAAATCCAGAAAAACCACCTTAATTGCCGGCGTCCACACAGACTCCGATTCCAAACAAACTGTTTGGGAGGGTGTGGGTTATGTTGACTTAATGTTGACTGTCTTCCGCCTGCCAGGCAAAAAAACCCAGGTCGGGGCGGGCCCGGTTTTCACCTACTATGAATTCAAACATCCGATGGACGACAGGTTAACTGATGGGGTGTGGCGGGAAATGCTGGGCGAAGACCCCCCCAGAAAACCTGCTTGGACACGCCTATATGCTGATGAAACATGAAAAAAAAGTTATTAATCCTGTTTTTGACGTTGTTTTTTTCCGGGTGCTTAGATGAGAAACCGAAGGGAGACTGCGCTGCAGACGCAGATTGTGTGGGCAGAGCCCACATAGACTGTGAGGGCCATTTCATGTGCATCGAAAACCAATGCATTTGGAACTGCGTATACGGGGATGTGGTGGGCAAAGCCTATAACAAGAGCTTAAACCGCGCCAGAGAATTCGTTAGAAACAGCCCTTCCTACGCCTTTGACGGCGGAAACCTCCGCTTCATTGACTCCAGCAACCTTGAATGCAGATATTGTTGGCGGTATGACTTCGCATTCGACAGCCTCCATCCCGGCTACGGCAACCGCTCAAACCACGACCTCAAGCAACTGATCACACCCCACAACGTTTCAGTGGTGGTGGAGTGGGGGGTGGTAGTTTGGGCTAGGATAGATTCAGAATATGATATGATTAATCAGAGGAAAATAAAATGAGCGATAAAATCACGTTGGATAGGGACGCCTTTAAGGTGTTAGCAAGCGACACACGCATTGAAATGCTCAAAATTTTGTCTGAGCGCAAGAAAACCCTAACGGACTTGTCGGAGGAGACGGGCCTCTCCCCCTCAACAGTCAAGGAACACATAGACCGCCTCGTTGAGGCTGGGTTGATAGAGCACCTTGACCGCGGCACTAAATGGAAGTACTACGTCTTAACTTCAAAGGGTAAAAGCATAGTGAAACCAGTTGAGGCAAAGATTTGGATTATGCTCTCAGCGTCTGCTGCCGTATTGGCGTCGCTTGCTGTTGACGTGACCCGAAGAATCAATCTGTTTTCAGATGGAAAAAAACATTTGATGCAAGTTCCTCCGCATGCCGCGGAGGCAGACAACCTGGCAGGGGAAGCAGTTGATCGGGGTGTTGGAGAAATGAGTCAGCAGGCGCCTAAGATGTATTCAGCTTCACTGGAGTTTGCAAACCAGACCGTCAACGCCACCTCAAAGGCGATGGCTGAAGCAGCTTCAAGGACCACCACCACCCTATCCTCCCTGCCTGAGGTGGTTGAAGCAGCCAACACACAAATCCCCCTATGGGAGGTTTCCTTAGCGTTTCTGTCTTTATCGGTTTTTATGGTTTGCGCCTTTATTGCCGCAAAGCGAAGCCTTAGATTTAAACTCTAAAACGTCTCCTAACCCTATTTCCGGGTGACGGGTTTTACCTAACTCAAGCACGTGAATTGCGGGTTTACAGGGCATATGGTGTTTCCAAAAAATCAGGGGGTTTTTTTCCGGGGGGAGGTTTTCCTTTAAATCCACCACCCGACCCAACCGGTTTATCCAGTAGACGTCTATTTCGTATTCCATCCCGTGCATGTGTATCATTGCGCCAACACGGGATTCAAAGGGGAGTTTAATCAAAAGATTCCGTCGGATTTGACAACCGCTTAACCCCCTCCTTCTTTTTGCGAAGCTGTCTGCGAGTTCGACGTCTTCTGCCGCCACCCTATTTTTGGTTTTATTGAACACCCGCATCCTATTTAATGAATTTATCCCTAATGCTTATTTATGCCTCCCATGCTCTGCGGTTGTCTGACCTCAAAATCAGTTGAACAGATGGTTGCCTTGGCAAAGATGGTTGAAGATAAGGTGGACGTGTTTGAGGTTAGACTGGATTATCTTGAAAAATTAAAGCACCTAAAAAAATTATCTGAAATCAATAAACCCCTAATAGTAACCTGCATGCCCAAATGGGAGGGCGGCCGCTTTGAATTAGGTGAAGATGAGAGACTAAAGTTACTGTCCCTTTGCCTTGAATTCTCTGAATACGTTACCTACGAGTTGAGGTCGAAAAAAACAAGCATAGAAAAACTGGTGCAACAGGCAAGTCAAGAAGGCGTTAAATTGATTCTAGCCTCCCACGACTTCGAACGCACACCCTCCCCAAAGGAAATATGTGAAACAGTTGACTGCAGTCTAGATTTAGGCGCAGATATTGCGAAAGTCGCCTACCACCCGAAAACGCATTCAGACGTAGTAGACTTACTATCCGTTTTAAATCATTATCCCAAAGGAAAAGTAATAGCGCTTTCTATGGGGGCTGTGGGCAGGATTTCACGGATACTCGCACCCTCTTTAGGATCCCCCCTAACGTATGCTAAGATAGGGGGGTCACAGGCGGCAGGGCAAGGACAATATGATGTCGAGGAATTGGCTGAAATAAGGAAACTATTACGTTGGTGAGACTAAGTCGTGGCGGAGGTAGAAGAGGTGGTCGGTCTTTTGAAGGAGGCTAAAGTTGAAGAAGCAATCCAATTAATGCCCGAGGTTGAGGATAAAAAAACCCTCTCCCAGAGGCTGGTTGATTTAGGCGGTTTCTTTGCAGAGGTTAAAGCCCGCTATCATCTTGCAGTCGCTCTCCTCCTTTTAAGCCTTCGCTTTAACCCGCAAAACAAGTATGCCGCATACAACCTCGCTAACACCTACAGCACACCCTACATGCTAATTGAGGAACCACGTAACCTTGATAAAGCGGTTTACTGGTATGGGAAGGCAATCGAAATAGACTCCCGGTTTCATGAGGCGAGATACAACCTCGCGTTGTTGTTTTTTTTCAACCAAAAAACCGTTGAAGCCAGAAAACAATATGAACAATTGATGTCTATAAAACCCCGCCACCCTAAGTATCGGGAGCTTGGTTTACTGCTTAAGGCTTTAAAGTGAAAACAAACATTGACTGCGATTATTTGGGCGCCGAAAAATGGGTTGAAACAAAGCTTGACTTACTTAACTGGTTTGACGAGAAAACCCCTGCCATAAATAATGTCGGCAGGGACTACTCTAAAGCCTACCAAACCATTGAGTCACACTATATGGTGCTTGAGCGCATGCTTTTCGAAATCCTTTGGAGGTCTGATTGCGAGATCGCCTGCGGATTATGTTGTTTCTTCCCAGACGATGAATCAGTTATGGTGCCTGTAGAGAAAAACCGGCTTAAGGGTTTAAGGGATAGTCTTAGAAGTCAAAACAAGAAACCCGAGGATTACGTGAAGCTCCGGATGTTGTCTGAACTACACCCACAAATTAGGCCTAAAATTAGTGCACCCAAAAAAACCGGGGATTTCATAACCCAACATGGGGGTTTGGACATGATTTATTTTTTACGCACCAAACCCGTCTTTCCCTTGGATAAATCCCGGCTGAAGGAGGCCCCCCTCCTTCGGGGAGGGAGTAAAAACTGGCTTGATGAAGGCTGCCGGCAGTGTGTCTTCCTCGAGGATGATGCATGCACCGTCTACGACACGGATTTTATTCCCGGATCCTGCAAGAATTTCATGTGTTTCACTGGATTTATCATAAACATCCTGGGATTATGGGGTTTTATTTCAAGGAAGGATAAGGGGAAACCTCTTAAGGTTTTAAATAAGGCGGCGTTTGAGGCGGATCTCGTTTTCGCAAGCCCAAGATTCAAAGAATTGGAGGAGCAAAGACAGCTGGTTTTTAAGAATTTGGTTGAATCCTATTTGAAGGGGTTTGGTGTGGCCGAAAGCCATAAGGCGTTTGAGGACTATGAGCAGAAATATTTCATAGACAGGAAAAAATTATTCAAACCCGCATTATCCCTTCTTAACACCCAACCCCGATAACACCGCTTCCCGCATAACCTTGAGTGGGGGTTCAAGGCCTAGCCAGATTCTAAGTGATTGCGCACCCTGATGCACAAGCATCCCCACTCCGTCTATAAC
>WJJK01000121.1 GCA_014729705.1 Candidatus Altarchaeales archaeon
CCCGAAATTGTCTCTGAGCCATCCGAAGACCAGTATGAAGGGTATTATGGTGTAGATCATGGGTTTAAAGCTGTGTTTCATCTGCTCGCCCATAACCTGCATCAAGGCTTCCTGGCTTTTCTGCATGCCTTTTGTGTCCTTATTTTTCTGGGCCTGCTTAAGTTTCTCCTGATGTTGTTTGATCTCCTGTTTTTGTTGGGCGAGTTTCTCCTTATCAAGTACCGCGGACCTCACGAACGTGCTCATGGTGGCAAGACCCACGGCGACTAACGCCACCGTCTGGCCTTCAGGAGTTAACTCAATCATTTCGTAAGTATGCCTGCGAGTATTTCTGCGGCTTCATCAAGCTGGCCCTCGTTTTTCTCGATAATTTTTATTGGGGTTCCTGTGAATACGCTGTAGGCAAGGGATACGCAGCGGTTGACGTTTTGGTGTTGTTCGGTTCCCTTGAGGTTCCCAGTCTCCCGCCTTCGGAAGTCACCTTTCAAGTCTTTGGTACGCCAGTTCTCTATGTCCTGTGCGTTGGCTTCGATGATTACGATCACATCCGGGCTTAATTCCTCTAACACCCACTTAGGCATCCCCGGTATGTATCCGTTGGGGGTTAATATGGTTGCGTGGGTGTCTAAGATGATTTTGTTGTTTTGAGCCTTCTGCCTGATCTTGATTGCCGCCTCCTTTTGTATGTTGTGTTGGGTTTGAGTGTCCAGGGACCTCATCTCGTCGCGGTGTTTGACCAGGCCCTCTTCTTCTGCGGTGTTGAACATGACGTTTCCGTAGTTTACAACCTCAAACTCCTTTGATTCGTCTCCCATCTTCTCAAAGGCTTTCCTGACTGTAGTGGATTTACCTATTCCCGGGACTCCAGTGATTACGACAAGCATTTTTGATTCAATCCTCATTTAAAAAGATTAATAAAATAAGGTGAAATATTATTTAAAGGAACCGGGAAATACAAGCCTTTTTAAGGGTGTTTATTTCTTGAGGCTTGGTTTTTATGTGGGGTTGTTTTATTGTTTAACCTGGAAGATGAGCGAATATTCGGATAATCTCTTTAAGGCGTTATTCGACCTTGAGCAGGTAAGGGAGGTTTTGCGTGAAACCGCGCCTCAACACGATTTCGATGAAGTGCAAAGGGCTGAGGTTGAGGAAAACCTTTTGTCAGCTGAGAAAAGCATTAAAAAAATTTTGTCTAGGATATGAAACTTGAGCAGGACATTGAACTTCGCGTTCGAGAGGAGGATTACATTAACCTGAACCCCCTTCAAAGCGGGGGCCGAACCTATCCTGAAACCCGTAAAGCGATAACCTCTTACGTGGATGGCTACAGCGTCTGCGACTGGTGTTCCGGAGCCTTAAACTGCATCCGTAAACCGCCGATACAGTCTTTCCTTGAGGATGTGGCGTCCTTCCTCGGCATGGATTCAGCCCTCCTCACCAACGGATGCAGGGAAGCTAAATACGCTGTCATGCATTCCCTGGCGTCATCCAAGGACTTTGTGGTGGTGGATGGGAACGCTCACTACAGCACCTTCGTGGCTGCTGAGAGAGCGGGCTTGAGGGTTGAACAGCTTGACTCCACCGGCGAGCCCGAGTATCTTGTGGATCCCGAAGCCTTCGGCGATAAAATCAGGGAAATAAAAAAAATCCACGGTAAAACCCCTAAACTCGCTGTTTTAACCCACGTTGACGGCAGCTACGGGAATCTGGTTGACGCGGAAAAAGCCGCCTCAGCCTGCCACCGTGAAGGAGTGCCCCTCCTTTTGAATACCGCTTATTCCTCGGGTCGCATGAGGGTGGACGGCAGTCGGCTTGGCGTGGACTTTATTGCTGCAAGTTGCCATAAAAGCTGGGCTGCCGGCGGGGGTAACATCGGGCTTTTAGCAGCCAATGGTGAGTGGGCTGAGAAGGTGTTTCGGAACTCCAGTGACTATGAAATCAAACCCCTTGAGATACTTGGTTGCTCCACCCGGGGGGCGGCTGCGGTCGCGCTTCTGGCCTCATACCCTAAGGTTAAGGAGAGGGTGGGGAAATGGGGCGGTGAAGTGGATAAAGCCCGAAGGCTTATGGCGGGGCTTGAGGAGCTTGGAGTCCGTCAACTGGGGGAGAAACCCACAAACCACGACCTTAATTTCCTGCAATCCGACGTCCTATATGAAATTAGTCAGACCCATAAGAAAAAGAATTACTACCTCTACAGTGAATTGAAGAAAAGGGGGATAATAGGCATTAAGCCGGGGTTGACTCGGCACTTTAAGATATCGACTTACGGTAAAACCGAGAAACAATGTGATCATATCCTCTGGGCGTTTAGGGATATAATCGAAAAACACGGGCCATGAAGGGGTTATGTCTTCTTTCCTCGGGGATTGATTCTCCGGTCGCAGCTTATCTATTGCATGAGAATAATCTCGCCCTTGAATTCATACACATGTTTGTGGATGAATCCTCCTGTGAAATCGCATCTAGCCTCCGGGACCTGATTGACGGGGGAATACCCTTGCACGTTGTATCCGTGTTGGATATGCATGAGGCGATTACAGGTAACACCCAGAATAGGTTTCACTGCGTCTTATGTAAACGCATGTTCTACCGGCTGGCATGCAGGCTTGCCTTTGGGGTTGATGCTCAGGTTCTTGTGACCGGGGAATCCATCGGTCAGGTTGCAAGCCAGACTCTCGACAACCTGTGTGTCTTGGATGATGCCTCGGATCTGCCTGTGTTGAGGCCTTTGATTGGTATGGATAAAAACGAGATTATTGATGTTTCAAGGGCGGCGGGTTTGTATGAGGCCTCGATAGCCGATCAAAGCCCGTGTCCGTTTGTCCCGAGGAAACCCGCAACCCAAGCGCGCCTTAACCATATAAGGAAACAGGAGGATAAACTGGATGTCGAGAAGATCGTTGAGGATTGTCTTTTCAGCCGAAGGGAAATCTAAATCAGCAGCCCCTGAGGCGCCTCCACAACCCCGACACCCCCTCCGGGGTTCCCTGCGTTTGGCTTCAACTTGATTTCGGCGATTTTCGCAGGGTAGGATAGGTATTTGATCTGGGTGTCAAGGATTTTACGGGGTTTACGGATGTTCCATAGTATCTCCCCCTCCACCTCTATTCTGGCCTTTAGGGTTTCATCCCCTCCCCTCCCCCTTAAATTGAAGCCGTTTTCTGTTTTCTCGATCCACACCTTGTCGTAGGTGTGTAGCCTGTTTTTCCGCTCATCAAATAGTTTGATGTAGGATTTCAACGGGATCTTTAG
>WJJK01000122.1 GCA_014729705.1 Candidatus Altarchaeales archaeon
ACCTCCACTGGTCTCCGTTCGCCCTTCGGGCTCACTCAGACCGGTGGCATCTAGTATTTGTTTAGCCGGCTAGGAAATCTGATAGTTTCTTTTGTCCGGGATCTGGTTTTCTCGTGAGTTTCTGGTTTCTCACGTAAGCCTCCATTTTCTGAGTGTTTGTGTCGCCGACGCTGTCGAAGTAGTAGCTGGGATTCCAGAAACCGCTTCCCCAGAAATATTTTTGCTTGATTTCCGGATACTCTTTGAGTATCCGGCGCGCGCTGCGACCCTTCAACAAATTCGCAAATTCACAGACACGATAATTCGGCTCCAGATCAACCAGCAAGTGCACGTGTTCGACTGTCGAAACCCACCTCTTTCACTACGAAGCCGTGCTCGGCCTCGACTTCACGGAAAATCTCCCCGCACCGCCTCTTCACGTCCGGGTGGTCCGAAAAAAATTTTGTGGCAGTACTTTACCTTAAAGCCCACATGCATCTGCGCCTTCCCCAAACCACTACCGTATTTAACCTGATCTGATTTCATATATATCGCCTCGTTTGTGGTGATACACCCTACTACCACCCACATACAGTAATAGGGTGGTGGTACCACCACCAAAATATTACAAACAAAGACAAAAAAACCAGCCACCGGTTTACGCTCACCCTACACGGCTCGCTCAAACCAGTGGAAAACTCAGCTTTATATTTCACCCCCGTCAAGTTTTTATGTTATGTTCTAATATTTTCCTATGTTTTGCCCTCGATGCGGCAGTAAACTAGCTGACGGCGAATGCAACCGCTGCGGCTTAAACACCAAAGACGAGCAAGCAGTGATGGATGCAATCTCAGGCAACCACTTCTGCGGATCATGCGGGAAAGAAACCGGTGAGAGACACCTGGTCTGCAGCCGCTGCCGAGAAAAGAAATTCGACGCAATAGAGGCGTTCAAAGAAATACTTCAAGGCAGGGAGTCAGGCTTCAAGAAAGTTTTTGCCGAGAAACCCTGGAAACTATTGATAGGCGTGTATTTGGGATTGATGATCCTGATGCTGGCTTTCAACCTATCCACAACCCTTCTGCCCTTAATCCAAAACCCCCAGCTATCCAAATTCTACATGGGCGCAATAATAATATACGCCCTAGCCTACCCGATAATAACCCTGATAATATTTCTTGTCTACGGCTTCGTTATGCACCTAATTTGCAGGTTACTGAAGGGGGACGGAAGCCTGAAAGACACTTTCCTGGCCTACTTAACCGCCTCCGACGCCTCCGGAACGCTTTACCTGGTATTCACAATATTCGGCTCAGCGGTCTCAATAATCCCCTGCCTAGGCTGCATGCTAACCCCGCTAATAATACTTTTACTGCTGGGCATAACCCTCTACGTCATCTACCTCAACACACTGGCCTTAAGCATAATACACCGCTTAAGCAGACTAAAAGCTGCGGTAGCAGTAATCGCGCCAATAATAATATCAATAATAATATCACTAATACTGGGTTTCCTGTTTTTCGCCTCAATCATGTCTCAATTAAACCCGCAGATGCTGACTTCTTAAGACCCACCGCAGGTGATTTATAAACCCCCTCCCACAAATAATGTGACTCAACATTTCTTGGGTGGCTGACTGAAGAAAAAACCACTTAACCTATTTTGCGATAAAAAAAAATTAGCCCGAGAAAAAAATGAGTAAACTAACCTTCACAGCGCCCAGCCTGCGCTGCACAAGCTGCGGCGCAATAAAAAACAAAAAAGACGTGTGCCCCGTATGCCTGGGGGTTAAAACCCCAACCAAATGGGAATACCCAAACATACACTAAACCTTTATAAACCTTGGCAAACAAATAATTTCAATGAAATCCCTGGGGGGAAATTGCGTTGGCTCAAACCTAAGATGAGCCACAAAATACTAAACAAAATAATGTTCCGATTCGAATGGATGGCGTACTCCCTCATCTGCGGATTCAACCTACTGCTATACGGATTAATTCTTTTGATAACCCCCGTGCGCAAAATGATCATCTCCCACAGCTGGGGGTTCCTAGCCTACACCCTGTTTTTCACCTCAATATACATGTATCTGCTTTCAGACTACATACGCAAAAAACACCCCAATAAACTCAATATAAGCACCCAACAACTGCCTTTGAAGGTATACGACATCAACCTGCTGCTGGAATAACTACCCGCTTGGAAACCAATACGAATAAATAGAAAGCTACTACTTACCTACCTGTGGAGTCTGAAGTGAATTAGGAGGTTGGGTTAAAGACGCTTTCTCTACCAAACCCCTTTGACTCCTTTAAGCCTGAATCTGTCGACCACCCGCGAAAAGCTTAAAGGAGTCACTCACCCCCAACCCAACCCCGCTCAGGCTCCACAACCCCTCCAAAGAAATATAACCCTAAAAAAGCTAATCATAGAGTATGGGTTCCAAATTAGTGTGGATGGATATGGAGTTCACAGGACTTGACCCACTGGAAAACAAGGTGCTGGAGGTTGCGACAGCCGTCACAGACGATCAACTCAACAACGTTACTGCAGGACCGGAGATCGTAGTCCACCAACCCGACAACGTCCTGGATTCAATGGATGAATGGAACACCAAACACCACAAGGAATCCGGTTTAACCGAGAAATCCAGAAAATCAAGCGAAACAATCGAATCAGCCCAAAAAAAGACCCTGAATTTTTTGAGGAAACAAACGGAAAAAAACCAATCACCTCTATGCGGAAACAGCGTCCACATGGACCGGTGGTTTATGAAACACCACATGCCCCAAGTAGACCGATACCTGCACTATCGGATCATCGACGTAAGCACAATAAAGGAGCTCGTTGAAAGATGGCATCCTCAGACACTCAAATACGAGAAGAAAAACACGCACCGCGCAAGACAAGACATCCTGGAATCCATATCAGAGTTGAAATACTACCGAAAAAAATTAGGCCTATAATTTTTCTTATACACACCCACAACCTTTAAACCGCCTCACATCCAACAGGTAACTACAATGGATGCGAAGGCTTCAGAAACCTGGATTCAAAACCGCTAAGCCCCACATAAGTTGAGGTGAGGGGCGGGATATGTTCATGCGGTTTTAACTTTAACTAGCCTGCCCCTCCCCACAAAACCCAAAAAAAGGGTGTGGAGTCGCAAGCCACTGTTCATATATTGTTGACGGCAGAACAAGCCGCCCCTCAAACAAATACTTATACATGAAACTAAATAAATCACAACCTCGGTATTTCACAGAAAACCCTTAAACCGAAGACGAGATAACCTCAGCCCACACCCCCTGGTATTTCTCCGGCACCGCTAAAGTTAGGGCGCCCCAGTCGTTGGAGGAGGTTCCAAGCGGAGTCACCTCCACCCTCAAGCCGTTTGGGAGCATCCGGTTTCCCTCAACAAGAATCCCTTGGACATAACCATCAATTAATTCCACGTAACCTGGCTGATTCTCCCCCACACCCCCTCCAATACCGATGACCTCAAGATCATGTATCTGGGCTGCGTTAACCAAAACATGGGCTGTTAACCTGGCAGCGTAATCCAGTATGAATCTCGCGTATCCGTCTGACTCCGCTGCATTAAACAGGTCGACGGTTGTGAATTGATCTTTTTTGAGACTGGTTTCCTCAGCCAACCTAATAAGGTCGGCGCCGAATCTGCCGGAGAAATCCGAGAAAACACTGAACTCCCGTTGCCTGACTTCAAGCAAGCGGTTGGCTAGCCTCACAAGACCTTCGCCTGAGGCGTAGACTTCAACGCAGTCCCTCATACCGCAGCTGCATTCAAGGGATACGGCGGGGTGCAAGTCAAATAACACGTTGTGGCCTAGCTCGTCAGCCTCAAAATTCAGGCCTCCCCCGCCGAAGCCGGTGCTGATTGTAACATAAAAAGTCTTCCTAGGATCCACTCCCCCCCTCCCATACACAAATGATTGGGCGATTGCCGTGCAGTTGCAGTCGTTTGCACAGAAGACAGGGGTATCAGGGTACTTGCTTCTTAGAGTATGGGTTGCGTTGATGGCATACAATTTCCCTTGAAGACGGGATGCGAATCTCTTGGGCGTGTTACCTCCAATAAAAAAATGGTCGCCGTCCTTCTCATAGACCTTCCCCGCAACCGAGAGACCTACCCCCAAGACTTCATTGAACTCCACTCCCTCCTTCGCAAGGAAGGATTCAACCTCAACACACAGGTATGTGTGGAATCTATCCGGCAAATCAATTCCAGACAACCTATCATCGGCTTCAAGAACCCTTAAATCACGCTCCCCCGTCCGGCAGAACGCGCCTTCACGGTTAATACGGTTTCTCAGGATCTTGGCGGATTCAAGTTCCGCAAGCGAGTAGACGTTCTGTGTGCCTGAGATATCAACCCCTAATATGTATGCCACAGAAAAAATATTTGTGTAAACAAAGATATAAGTTCGTTAAGGTTGTTTTCTTAGTTCCTCCCTTAAAGCCATTCTATGTCTTTTGGGGAGCGCGCCTATCCACTCCTCCATTAACTGGCGCTTCAACACAACCCTTGTTTGATTGTCTGAAGGCGATATTTTAACGCCCGCTTTATGTTTTTCCTCAAGCACTCGGCCTTCACCAGTTAAAGCCGGGGTTTTCTCTGCGCCCTGATAGGCTTTCCTGAGGGGGTTGATGAGCCTGAGATCGTTTAGGTCTTCGATTAAGGTGACTGTATCAGGAGACCAGAGTACAGCCCTCCCCAACACGTCCAATTCATATTCACTGCAGTCAAAAATCGGTTCAACGCTTCGAAGCCTCATCCGGGTTTCAGGCTCAAGGCTATGCCCCCACTTGTATTTGGGGAAGAGACTTCTAACGTAGGTTGTGAACTTAAGGGCATGGTTCCTCAGATACGTCTCGTCGTTTAAGTCCTCTAGGTAATCCGCCTTGGATTCCGCCCTGAATTTCTTGGACGTGAAATCAAGGCGCACCAACCCGTCAAACATGTCTTTAAGGCCGCCGTAGGGGTCTATGACTTGCCCGTCGTTCATTAACCCAACGTAATCGTATGTGTATTGCGAGGCCATGGTTTTTTTGTTGAACATCCACCTGCCGTCATCGCGTCTGTGAAGCCACCTCAAAGAGCTTAGATGCATCATATCCCTGAAGCGGCCGCCCTGAAAACCTGGGCCGAAAACACTTCTCGCCTTCTCAGTGAAACCGCTATAGAAGACGTCCTCATGAACCCCTATACTTTGTTCCCCCCTGGGGGCGCCCACAGCCAAGTCCAAGTCACCCAACATATGCTCCGCACCCACAACCAAGTCGCGTATACTGCTTCCGCAGACCGCAATTGAGTACCCCTTGATGTTCCTTGATTGAAGCAGAAAAGACTTGACAACACTATCAGGTAAGTCTGCTTCAACATCAACCTTAAGCTCGGCTGGATCACCTGACTCCTTCAAGCACCCCCTAATCTTCTCTGAAAACGGGTTGGTTTTGAAGAATTTCAACCCGATTTTATCGGCTAAATCCCTCCTGCGCTTCTCTTCAATGGGTTTAACAATAGACATAAGGCGAAGTAATTTAGGGTTTTAAAGCAAAAAAACAGGTATCTAAAGGGAAACCAAGCTTCTATTAACGTAATCAACACATATTCTTGGAAATGAGTGGATACAAAAAACCCCCTATCCTTCGGGGTTATACCTATGATCCAGTCCACGCCTATGCGGCAAGAGACGACGGCAGACTACTGGCGCTGCGGGTTGAAACCAACACCACCTGCAACCTCAAATGCCGTTACTGCTACGCTGAGTCAGGGGACACCACCTCCAAGCAGCTGCCCTACCCCCTGCTGACGAAGACAATAGATGAGGCGCAAAAGCTTGGCGTCGAATCAATCGTGGTCATAGGCGGCGGGGAACCCACATTATATGAAAGATTCAGGGACTTGATCGCATACATAAACGATAAAAACATGTTGCCTGTGGTTTTCACCAACACGATTCTAGTGGACGAGGAACTAGCCAAATACTTACACGAAAACAACGCCTCCGTGATGGGGAAAATGGATTCCCTTAAACCGGAAGTGGAAGACTATTTAGTGGGCAGAGAAGGCGCCTTTGAAAGCATACGAGGGGGACTTCAGAATCTCATGGACGCCGGCTTCTCGAACCCCGAAGACCCCCACAACCTCCGTCTTGGCGTCTCTTTTGTCACAAACAAAATGAATATAGGGGAAATAGATCGGATCTGGGGTTTCTGCCGGGAAAACAACATCTTCCCCAACATGGAGATACTCACCCCCACAGGCCGCGCAAAAGACGAGTTAAACGACCTCACCCTAACCGAATCCGAGATAAAAGACTATAAGCTTCAACTTCTTGATTTAGACCGCAAAAAATACGGCTACGACTGGCTACCGTATACCCCCCTCACCGCCTCAGGATGCCTGCAAC
>WJJK01000123.1 GCA_014729705.1 Candidatus Altarchaeales archaeon
GATTTGGTGGCCCAGTATCTGCTTAAACTCACTAAAGCTTTTGGGGGTTTTTATATGAAGTGTCCGGTACTGGATTCTGTGGGGGGGGTTAGGGTCCGCAGGATAGCTTTGGTTAGGCATACCCGGGATGTTTTGTCGAGGGGTCTTGGTCTTTTGGGGGTTGAGGCCCCGAAGAGGATGTAGGGGTTTTTTTAGTCTTGGATGCGCAAATAATTGTTTAGGAAATGGTTGGGAAGAAACACAGTATTAAGCCGGTGGGTGTGGGGGAGAAACTTCATGTGCGGGTGGACTGTGAATCTTGTTTTAGGGGGGAGTCTGTATTCGATTATGAGAAGAATATTGGTTCGCGGAAATTCAACACATCCTTCCAGGAATGCCCGGTCTGCGGTAAATTATTGTGTGAAGTCTGTGTGCCTGAGGAGAAAACCTGTATAGCCTGCGGAGGGAAGACCGCGAAAATACATCCGGAAGACATATACGTGTGCAGCGTCTGCATAGAAAACTGGTGGGATGAAGGCGGACTATGCGGAAAACACTGTAAATACCAAAAGTAGGTTGGCCAGTTGAGTTAGGTTTTTGTTTGAAACATGTGTGTAGACTTGTGTCGTCCTAATGTCTGCGTGTCCCAATAGTTTTTGTATGTGTCTGATGTCCGCACCCGCCTCTAGAAGATGTGTGGCGAAGCTGTGGCGTAGGGTGTGTGGTGTTGTGTTCTTTTTTATTCCCGCTTTTTTCGCTGTTTTCTTGACTATCTCTTGTATTGTTCTTTTGTTGTATCTTCCTCCTCTCTCGGATATGAGCAGATGCTTTGATCTATTGTCTTCGTATTCCATTAGGGTTTTCTTCAATTCGGGGTGGATGAATACTATCCTGTCTTTTCCTCCCTTGGAGTTTTTTATATGGATTGTCTCTCTTTCAGGGTCAATGTCCCCCCATTTTAGGTCTCTGACCTCACTTAGCCGTAGTCCACCATAGTATAGGAGCTTTAGGACGAGCTTGTGTTTTTTGTTCTTTGTGGTTGAGATTAGGGCCTTCACCTCGGCCTTATTTAGCACTACCGGTAGCTTACGGGTTTTCTTCATTAATGGCAGGTCTTCTCTCAATAGTTTCTTGAGTACTTTCTCATTATACATCTTGAGGGCGAAGTAGCTCCCCCTCACTGTTGACCTGCTTTTCCCCAGATGGGATTTGAGAAACTCCCGTTCACTTAAACCTGACTCCAGATACCTCTTTATAAAATACCCGTAAGTCCTACACGATTGGCGGGAATAACCACGCAACCTCATCTCATCATTCAATTCCTCCAAAGATTCATCAACACCCATGAAACTCGCCTAAACCACATAATCCAGAGAACCCCCATTAAAAAGAACCCAAGAGCAAGAGAAAAATAACCCAAACATAATGCAGTTAACCCCGCCAATAAGAGCAAAAAGCGAAAATAATGCGTTTAATTGTTGTTATACGCAATTCAAATTCCGCCCCTTAATTACTTTCTAAGATTTTTTTTAAATCCAGGACATATATTGGTTTAGTAAAACCTGACAAAAGAAGTTTATGTGTAGAATGAGGAATAATCTGTGTACGTTGTGATAATATGTTTGGTGATATGTCTTCAACTTCAACTCCTAAACGTGACCTCAATACAGCCTTATCATCATCTGAAACATCCCAACAAACAATAGAATCTATTTCATCAAATAATTTTTGAGCATCTGTAAAATCTTTAATTATATTTTTTAATCTTGATTTAAATTCAATTACTAATTTTTTACGGCCCCATTTCGCATATAAATCATATTTTCCCCTATAGCCTGAATAAAGTGGATTTATTTCAGATATTTTTCCATTACCAATACACTCAAAAAATATTGCAGCTACACTAGCTTCTTGATCCTTCGGATTCTTTTTGAATTTAATATCATCTATTCCCAAATCCAACATATTATTTATTTCCTCAAAAGCTTCATCACGGTCCCATTCAGTAGTTGGTTCTGGTTCTCCAGAGATATACTTTACAATATTTCTTAGATAATCATTAAAAATCTGTTTAGCATAATCTTTTAGAATTTTTGCCTGACGTCCATGTAAAGATTTTCTTCCAATATCAAATTTTAATGATGAATCATCAAATAAGATAAATAAATTTGACCAATAACCAGCATATCCTGTTGATGGA
>WJJK01000124.1 GCA_014729705.1 Candidatus Altarchaeales archaeon
GATCAATACCGTATCGCTGAGGCGGCAGGGTGCTAGGATGTATGACTGCAAGACCCGTCTGGATCGCCTCCTGTATTTGCGCGAGCACTATTGGCTCAACCGCATGAACGGGATGCCCCACGCGGAGGCCCGTCAGTGTGCGATACGCTCGACCATGGGTTGGGTTCGCGTGAATCAGTCTAGTGACAGAGTTGGCGCTGCATTCCGTGAGCTGGTCGCGACGCTAGCAGGTCCGGCAACCCTATTCGCTCGAACAGTCAGGGACGCCGTAAGGAGTTCCGCCAACGCCCGTCCATCAGGGACGCCCGCTGCAACGACTTGTTGTGTTGCCGCTCATGGAAAGGACCACATGACCACAGACGAAGAGAGTCTTGATTGGCTGCCCGGCGAAACGGCGCCTAAAGATGGTACGGAAATACTCATAAAGACTACAACCGGAGTAGTTTCCGCTTGGTTTGATTACCGGGAATCAACACCGGGGGTAGACGATGACGGCCATTATGAATGGGTTTGCTACGATGATAGCTTTACCATTGATGGGGAAATGCCAATCCTGGGCTGGCTGCCTTTGCCGCCCAACGCCACGTCAATTAGGGGCGCCGAATCGATCGACTGACTATAAGGAGTATTAAATGCCTACCAACCACGAAATCCGCGAACATGACCACGAGTGGCGTCTTTGCCATCACGAACCGATTCCGGCTTTGACCAAAGACGGTGAGACGAGGACCGCTGATCGGTTAGTCTCAGTGATGGTATATGAGGCTATTGACTGCCAGCGAGAAATTGCAAAGTTGGTAAAGCCGGAAAAGGAGTTTACCGAGTACGAGCTACTGGAATCGTACATCACCACGCACCACGCCTGGGTAATCACGAACAAAGGAGAACACTATGTTAAGGAAACCGAGCCTCGAAGTAGCTAGAGACTGCGTCATGCCTTTCGGGAAGTACAAAGGAATGATGTTGGCGAGCATCTTCGGAGTAGACGTACTGTATCTGGACTGGCTCCGTGGAGAAAGAGACTCGGATAAAAGAGCGGCATCCGACTACCTCGACGCTTCATTGGTGGTCCTCTTGGACCACTACGAAGAAGAGGTCATAGGTGCTCTGAAAGACAGGGAAGAAGAGATGAACGACCGAGAATGGGGCGACTGCCCCGAGGATCACTTCTAACGAGAGGGAATACCATGACGAAAGAAACCAACATCCAACTTTTTACGGACGCAGGAGAACTGAGGACTACGACCGACGAAAGAATGGAGTACTTGTCTACTCTGGTTTTCGACTACGTAGTTGAGGCAATACGAGAAGCTCTGTACGAAGCGGCAAGTAACGCAAACTACAACACCAAAGTTGAGTTCTGTCAAGTAATGAGAATCAAAGGAGAAGAAATAGTGACTTCTCGGTATCATAAGGACCTGGAAAAAATCGCAACGGTCTTGAAGACACAAGGGTATCAAGTCGTTTTTGAAATAATCGAAAACGGGGAAGAAAACTATTACTCATACACCATCGACTGGAACAAAGCATTGTACCCTCCCAAGATTATCAGGGAAGGGTGAAACGTTTGGGTGACGGTCAAGAAGATTACTTCTAACCATCTAACGAAAGGACCAGTATGCCACAGGAACCGCGTAAACCAATCGATGTCCCGGATCAAGGGTACACGATATACGAGTTGGATGACGAGGGCAACGAAGTAGAGGCTGAAGGAGTCCTATTCGTACTACGCATTGACGACTGGCACCTTCCGCCAGTTGAGCAAGTCGCAGGACGGGAGGCGCTCCTCCGTTTTGCCGCCATCATCGATGACCGTGGGTATGCGGAGGACATTGTTAGGATGGTTTGTCAAGTCAAGCGTATTGACGAGAAGGCCACTCAGAATATCATTGACAGAGTGAATGAGGTGTACGACAATCGAAGAGTCCAGATCCCAATGCCACGCAAGAGAGTCAGGAGAGAATAATGCCGAAAGTACCAAGGAGAGTATCGAAGAAACCCGACCCCAGGAAGCCTGCTGAATCGCAGGTTGAGGCGGATCCGATGTATACCGATTCGCACGGTATACGAATGATGGGCGACTCGGTCGAGGTTTGGACGTCTTGTGAGGCTAAGATGTCTCGCGACTTCCAGAGCGTGGGCATCCAGAAGGGAATCAGGTTCACTACTCCGAGGGAAGATGCTGAGAAGGCCATCGAGAAGGCCACGGCTATCGTTCGTGATGCGGTAAGAGCAGAGATCGACAACTTCAAGGAAATGATCGACGGCATCAATGACGCCTGACGAGTATACCTCGGTTGTTTGCGATGTTCTTGACAGTAGCTTAGACGGCTACCGTTCGGCCATACAGTATGCGAATGCAAATTCAAACAGCATATTTTCGGCAATGCACAAGTACACTACTCCTGGGCAAGCGAGCCATGATGCCGTATTTAGAATGGCGGTGAGAGCGGTAATTCTTGGCTGCTATGTTCACGGCTATCCAGTTGGACTATTTAACATAGCCCTCCCAGTGTCACAGGCTAACGGTGTCGCGTCGGCCTTCGCTTCGTATTTTGACTTTGTTGGGTTACTCCCTTATTTCTCGTCTGCTGGCTCTCTTGTTCAAAGGGAGCTGCTCTCGTGGAATGACAAGGAGACCCAACTCCCGGTGGATGCTCCGGTAATTATATTGTATGATGGCGATAAGGCTATAGAAGAATACCAAGGTGCCTGCGGGTTGGAGTCATTTATACGAAAGATAAATCCGAGCAGACAGGCGTTGCTCTACTTCACAGAAACACCAGTGGATGATATGGGACCAGTTTCTAGCGGTAAGACTAGAAAGGTCGTGAACCGTCACGATCTTGGGTTTTACGTAACGGATATACCAGGTATAATCAGGGAGACAATCGATGAGTAGAAATCTGGAAGAAACTGACGGTGACGGAAACGTTAATTCGGAAGAAAGGGAATATGATACAATCGCGTATTTGGATGACGCAGTGATTGAAACAGACCATACGCACAAGTATCTGTTGGTTCCGTGCAAGATCACGGTGATTGCTCCTGTGTATCTCTATTACTTCGCGGAACTCGCGGCTACTAACTGTTCCCAGGTTATCGTGTGTAGTTCAATGGATAAATGGAAGAAAGTCAAGAAGGCTGTCAATAATCTCCCGGATGATTTTCCAGTAGATGTTGGATGCGCGCTCGTTCCGTATGAGGACCATCCAGACACATTCCTTGCATGGGCAAGTCGATACGCGGCGTTCGTTGTCCGTGGAGATGACGATTTTCGATTCCTTGATAAGTATGCTGCCAGGTACGCAGGTGTCGAGGAGTCGGTAGTCAAATGACGGTAGAAGAGGAAGATCGTGCGATAGTATCTCTGTTGTCCTCGTCTCTTACTGAGGCTCTGGATTACTTGCGGGTCCCTTATTACGAGGAACTATTTCCGGCTAGACAATCCGTTGCTATATGGATACGTGATTTTGTTGACTCAAACCAGGAGCTACCGAAGAAGAAGCAACTAAGGCGTCATTTTCCTGACGTTGACACTATCCAGAGACCGGAACCGCTAGATTATACGTTCGGTGAACTTAGAACCTCTTTGGTCAAAGAGACGGCGGTAAACGCTAACAACAAGGGGGCGGAGGCGTACTCAAAAGGAGACCTAGATGGGTTCCTTAAAATATCAGAGGAGATGATTGATAGGGTAACTGAATACAGATCTCCCGTATCAGAGGCAGCCTATACCGTAGAGGCTCACGTAGAGCAGACGGCGGCAAAGGTTGATGAGTCACCAGAAGACCTGGAACCGATAGAAAGCGGTATTGTACCTTATGATGAGATATACGGAGGCTTTGATAGAGGATGTCTCCATGTTCTCTCTTCACTTATCAATTTAGGTAAAACGTATGTTGCGTGCCATGTTTCTGAGTATGCAAGGTCAAAGGGGCATTCCGTAATTTTCTACTCCATGGAGATGCCCAAGTCGAAGATAGCAGACCGTATATTGGCACTACGTTATCGTCTTAACGCGGACGAATATGTTAGGAAACAGCAAACTGATAAGAGCAAGGATAAGGGAGAGTCCTACGTAGACTTCTTGAAGGCACAGGTGCAGATAATACGGGAAAGGATAAGCAAGGAACCTGCTGAAGAGGGATCCCTGGTCATAATGGAGTCAGGTGAGCAGGCTATCACCCCAAGGATTATATCAAGAGACATCCAAAAGTATAACGCCGAACTGGTAATAATAGACGCGGCACAAGACTTACGGGACAATCGCATGGCTAGGGAAAGAACACCAGGGCTATACCGTGCGATTGCTGAATTAAATGGTACTGCGCTACGCCATAACGCGGCTGTGCTTATGACTGTGCAGATGGATCCAGATGTTGAGAGAAAAGGACTCAAGAAAGGAAACCTCACTCGCGTTCAGTGGGGTCAGGTCTTTGCTCAAAAGGCTGATGTTGTGATGACAATGCTCGGGGACAGAACGTCCCCGCAGAGGGAGATTACGTTAGACAAAACACGCGACGGATCAGTAGGACGTAAGATAGAATTGCATATGCACTTCCCTTTTGTAGAGCTGGAGTTTCTCAGCGTAGAGGCTATGAATATATCGTTTGATGACGAAGACGTGGCTGAGGATGTTAACGCTATGGAAGAGGCCATTATGTTCGCAGAGAAAGAGGTAGAAAACAGGTCTGGCAAGAGCAGACCGCCGCCAAAAACAGGAGGGGATGATCTGGACGAAGAAGAGAACGAGGAAGAAGAGAACGAGGAAGAAGAGAAACCGAGATACAAGAGACGGTTCCCTAGTAGGAAATTTCGTAGGCGACGGCATTAAGGGTTAGTTATGGACCACGTTATTATTGGCTCTAACGATCTGGATGAAGGCGACCTTTACGTAGAGCTTACTGAGGAAGAAATATCAGAGGTACTTGTTGCTCTTGGTGCCAATAGTACACTACCGCAGGGTAACAACGTCCAGAGCGATCATTGTTTCTTACACGATAATGATGATCCTACTTTAGGGGTTAGCATAGAGGCTCCTCATCAATGGAACTGTTATGATGGTGACACCGAGCTTCTTACGCAGCAAGGCTGGGTACGATTCAAGGACTACGACGGTACGTCTCCCGTTTTGCAGGTGTTTGAGAGCGGGAAAGCGTCGTTCATACGTCCCAGCAATTTCCGTAAGGGGTATCGCGAGTGCTTACATCTAAAGTCGGAATCACTGGATTTGGTAGTTTCCAAGAAGCACCGAATGTTCGCAGGATACAGAAAGAGAAAAGTGGACACGCAGCCTTCCTGGCGCGAGGTGTTAGCTGAAGATTTCAAACGATCTCACTGGTCAAGAGGGCATGTGGAGGGGGTTCAGCAGCTAGGGGGCTTGTACCGACCAGAACTTCTTAGGCTTGCTGTCGCGTATCAAGCGGACGGTACGCCTCACCATTCAGGAGGTGCGGTCTTTCAGTTCACCAAAACACGCAAGATTCTTAGGCTATCCAAACTGCTGAATGACGCGGGTATAGAGTACACCAAGAACGCAGGCTACTTCTACATACCGCGCAGTGATACGTGGGACGAGGTGGCTCGGATGCTAGGAGGAAAGACCTTTTCGTTACGTAGGCTACTCCATCTAGGGAATGAGGCCAGAAAGATATTCTGCCAGGAGATTTATTGCTGGGACGGGTGCAAGCGATGGGGGTATGTCTACTATAATACGTGCAAGGCCAGTGTGGACTGTGTTCAAACGGCTTTCGCGTTGCAGGGGGTACGTACCTCCGTGCTGTGGTCAGAGAAGGCAGGGCAGTGGACTGTTCGCCTCATAAAGGCCAAGTTCTCTCGCGGTGGTAGGGGGTTCATATCCGATCCAGTAGGCAGGAAGGCTGTTTACGGCTTGGAAGTCCCGTCTTCCTGGCTTCTGGTCCGTCGCGCAGATAAGATCGTAGTTTCCGGTAACTGCTTCAACCCAATATGTCGAAAGGGCGTAACTATTTTTTCGCTGATTGCCGCAGCAAGGGGAATAACGCTGCGGCAGGCCCGTGAATGGTTATACCAGAGATTCCCCAAGATAAGAACAGCGGATCGCCCATTCAAGCTATTGGAAGAAGCAGGAGAGAAGCGTGAGCATCCTCGCTTTACGCTGCCTCCGTCTGTGCTTGCTGCATACAGCCTATCAGCGGATAACGGCATCGGGTATAGAGCAATCGACTACTGGGGAAAGTGTTCGCGTGAACAGGCCGACGAGTACAAGCTGGGCTATGATCGAAAGCACCATAGAATTATAGTTCCAGTGTTTCACGAGGACAATGTATTGGCTGGTTTAGTTGGAAGAACCATGCTTAAAGGCGTTGTCGGAAATAGGTGGTATAATTACGACAAAGGTAAGTTCAAAACAGGACGTGCGATTCTTGGAATACATAGACCGATTAAGGATGCTCCGATAGTAGTTGTGGAAGGCCCAGGAGACTACATAAACTTGACTGCTATGGGCATTCCTAATGTATATTGCATATTTGGATCGGAGTTTACGAATTGGCAAGTTGATAACATTGTCAAGTGGAATAAGCCAGTTGTTCCAATGTTTGATTTTGATAAACCTGGATTCATTGCGAAGCGCAAGTTCATAAAGGCAGTAGCGCACAGAGTAAAAATATGGGGATTTGAATACCCGTCTGCGGCGTTCGATGAGAATGGAAAAGCAGATCCCGGAGCCATCCCGCACGACGAGGCTGAGTTTCTGCTATCTACCTTCTCAGAGGCGACTAAGATTAAAAGATTACATTGATGTAATAATACTTGCTTCAATAAACTTGGTACCGAATATACTTGTGCGCCCGAAAAACCACAATTAAGTGGTTCCTGATGCGCCATAGGAGA
>WJJK01000125.1 GCA_014729705.1 Candidatus Altarchaeales archaeon
CGCGCTCCAACGCTTAAGAGTGGAAAGAAGGGGATCCCGCCGGCGGTCATTTATGGGTGGGTTGATCGCGGGACGAAGCCGCATAAAATCGTGCCAAAGGAGCCCACAAGCGGGCTCAGTGGACGGCGTTTTCGGGCAGTGTCCTCCGCAGACGGCACCACAAGATACGTACCTATCACGCCGTATCTGCATTGGCAAGGGTGGTTCGCTCCTAAAACAGCGTATCGGGCACTAAGCTCACGGATGGGGGCGCCACAAAAGCCTATTGCACCGTCTGTACCGTGGTATCACGCGAAGCAGGTGACGCAGTCGATTAAACCGCGAGAGTTCACGGCGACGATATCGCAGATTATTCAGGCAAAGATGGAGGCCGAGATATACGAGGTGGTTGAAGAAGGTCTACGCGAGGCAGGGATGATAGCATAATGCCATACAACATCAAGAGGGACGGGCCTGACAGCAAGCCCTGGTGTGTCTACAACAAGCAAACCGGAGAGCGTTATGGTTGTGCGGCGTCCCGTGAGGACGCTGTCGACATGATCGCCGCCATCGAGAGCGGCAAGCGCAAGGGGTTTGGCGTTGTGTTCACAGAGGAGGGCGCTGTTGTCACGGAATCTGCAGTCGTCGATTCGCCGAACATGGAAGAAAAGGATCTCACAGGCGGAGGCGGAGGAGAACAAGCGACGCCTCCAAGAGGAGAAGAGGGGATCTTAGCCTACACGCCAGAGATCACGCAATATCATTTCATGCCTCTCAGCCTTGACAACAACCTCGCCGCGTTGCAGCGTCAATACGCCAAGGGGCGGTATTCTATCGACAAGTGTATGAGATGCTCTGCAGCACCGACGAAGGCTTTCCTTTGGGCGGACGGTCGTGCGCTAGCATGGCTCTGTGATGAGCACGCAAAAGAGTGGCTGCATGAAGAGGACGACGACCCCGACGGACGCGAAGTCGTCGCGCAGACTACCTTGAAGGGTGGGCAGGATCCTCGCGAGTGGGCGAAAGAGACGATCGCCAACCACTATGAGCAGAAAGTCCAAGCGACGCCGCCTGAAGACGGAGCGGGAACAGAGAAATGTTCTTGCCCCACCTGTGGTTACTCTGCTCCGCACACCCGCGGTACGCCGTGCGTAGATAAGTACTGTCCAAAGTGTGGTGCGAAGATGGTTGGCGAGTCAAAGAAGGAGCGTGGCGTGATGAGTGCACTGCAGCAGGCGTTTCAAACGATAGGGCAGGCCCTGGGCCTCCCCCCTGTGGTGCGCGAGCATGCTCTGTCGGAAGATGTGGCGGACACCGACGAACCCCCTGCGAACAACGACAATGGCGCGCGCAAGGCGATCACTGTCATCAAACAGGACGATGGACGTTACCGCTGGGTGATGATCACCTCGACGGCGTTCATTGATGCGGAAGAGGAGATCGTTTCTAGCAAAGCGCTGGAGCGTCTTGTGGAGCGTGGCAGGGGAGTGGGGGACTATGGCCCGCTGCTCTTTTGGCACGAGAAGGAAATAGAGTTGGGTACGTGTGACTATCAGCTCTTCGACGGCGTGTGTTTGATTGAGTCCGGCCTATACCATGACGACGAGGTCGGTCGCTCCGCGGCGCTCAATACCATGGAGCATCCTGAGCGATGGCGGGCCTCGATTGGTTTTTATCCGAACTTGAAAGAGACCGAGCTGGGTGTGTTCGTCAACGGCAGGCAAGTGCGGGCGATCTACAACGACATTGTTGAGGTGGAGCGCTCACAGCTTCCTGCGGCGTGGGCGGCGAATAGGTTTACAAGAGTGTTAAGTATTGGAGGCGAAATGGACGAGAGAAAAAGAAAAGAGCTGGCCAGCCTCCTGGGAGACGACGTAGCGGAACGAGTCGCCGCCCAGGTAGACGCAGTCAGCGCCAAGGCAACCGATCCGAGCGCAGTGTACAAGGACACGGAGGGGACGGTGCTGGCGGATCAGCTGGACGTCCTGGCCGGTGTGGTGGTCGAACAGGCGCCGGAATCGGCAGGACTGCTCGTTAAGGCGGCAGAGACCGTGCGAACGCTCTTTGCGGAGCCGGAGCCGGATCCGGTAGAGGAGCTAGAAAAGGCCATTGCCGATCTTGACGACGATCACCGTGACGAGTTCTCTGCCATCTTGGAGAAGCTCAAGGCCAAGAAGCAAGAGGAAGAGGACGAGGAAGAGGACGAGGAAGAGGACGAGGAGATGCAGGGCAGCGGCACGAAGGATGTCGGTCCCGACACGGACGACACTCCTACGGCCCAGCCACCCGCTTCTGACGTCGTCACTTCGTTGACAAAAGGATATGAGGCGCGCCTGCAGGCGCTGGAGCAGGAACTGCGGAAGGGGCGGGGGGACGATGATGGCGCCACGCGTCAAGCCCTCACCCGACCATCGGTGAAAAAGTCGAATGTGGATCCCACCGCGACGAGGAGCGAGCGTACGCCAAGCAAGGGCGCACAGACCCTCGCTGATATCACCAAGTACGCGTTTGGGGAGATTTTGGAGGAAAACGGTAGCAATGGATGAGAAAGTAATGCAGCAGTTATTGACCAAGATGGCGAGTCTGCAGGAGCAGCTCGTCAACAACCAAGTGCGTGAGAAGGCGATCTCAGGAACGCCTGACGCACAGCTGATCTTTGGGCCGAACGGTATCTTCTCCAACTTCGGGCTGGAGGACGTGGTTGTAAACGCCTCGATCAGCCCAAAGGGAATTGCGGGGCGTATCCCCGCTATGCCTACTGTCTACTTGAACCCGATCTACCCGTTCATCACCGGCTTTGAGAGCGATGGCGGCGATGAGGTGGATGGTGTGTGCGACGACGCGCCCGGTGGTGTGATTGAGACATGTCATACCACGGCGCAGTTTGGCCGCATCGCTCGCGGGTCTAAGGAGATGGAAATCAATGAGATGATGCAGATACTCAACCGACGCTTGAGCACTGATCTACGGCTCATGGGCGACGTGATTGGGGAGGGGCATCCGCTGATGTCGTCCGAGACGACACCGCAGAACTGGCTGACCAGCGTCATGCTGACACAACTGGTGATCATCGGCATTCAGTTTCAGCGTTGGCTGGTTCCGAAGCTCTGGACAGGGGATCCGACGAACAACAGCGGGGGCGGCGGCTATAAGGAGTTTCCTGGCCTTGATATCTTGATTAGTACGGGCAAGGTCGACGCCTTCACAGGGGTGGCCTGCTCCGCGCTGGACTCTGACATCAAGGACTTCAACTTCAACAGCGTCGATTCGAGCAGCCCCAGCCTATTGACATACATGTCTTACATGGACTACTATCTGCGGCACATCGCCTCGCGCACCGGCCTCGACCCTGTTGAGTGGGTCATTGCCATGCGCCCCGAACTGTTCTTTGAGATCACCGCGGTGTGGCCTTGTCAGTACCTGACCTACAGGTGCGGCGAGGACAGCTCAGGGGGCTCGTTGAACGTCATCAACGACGACAACAACGTATCCATGCGCGACGAGATGCGCAACGGCAACTTCTTGTGGGTCAACGGCAGGCGACTCCCTGTGGTCACCGATGACGGTATCTTTGAGGACAACGCGGCGACCAATGCCAACTTGATCCCCGGCGAGTTTGCCAGCGACATCTACTTCTTGCCGGTCCGGGCCAGCAACATGCCGGTCTTGTATTGGGAGCACCTCGACTACTCCCAGGCCATGGCAGATGTGGGACGTATGGGCTCGTTCGATACCTCAACACGCTTCTGGTCGACGGACGGCGGACGCTACATGTGGACCGCCCAGAGCCTGAACTACTGCTTCAAGATCCAAGGCAAGATGGAGCCGCGGCTTGTGCTGCGGACGCCCCACCTTGCGGGTAGGATTCAGAACGTGAAGTACAGTCCGTTGCAGCACCTGAGAAGCTGGGATGAGGATAGCCCTTACTTCTACAAGGGCGGTAAGGAAGAGTACACCGATCCGACCTTCTACTCTGAGTGGAACCAGCAGTTGTAGACAGGTCATAGGGAATGATTGGGTAGGGGACGTTGCTGTCCCCTACCCATAGCGGAGGGCGAGGAGGGA
>WJJK01000126.1 GCA_014729705.1 Candidatus Altarchaeales archaeon
ATTTATAACTAAATCAAAAAATTATATAGTTATGTTTGTTTCGTAACTTTAGACGAAATAGTGTCGATTATCCCGTCGATCCCCCTCTAACTCCCCCTTTCCAAGGGGGAGAAGACCCCTCCCCTTAGTAAGGGGAGGATGGGAAGGGATTGCCGCTTAACAATCAGCCTTTTATTCCGACCATACTTAATACCCAGAGCGTAAGCTCTGAGGATGGAGTAAGGTTCAGAATCGACATGAGATAATAAGAGGAGTGAAATATAAAAGACTATCACATGCAGTATACTGTTGCGATTATCACATAGTTTTAGTGTCAAAATATCGTCACAAGATATTTAACAAAGGAGTTTTTAGTTACGTTGAATTGAGATTAAAGGAAATAAGGAGACATTATCCACAAATAGAATATAAAGCAATTAATCATGATAGAGATCATATACATATGTTAATTTCAATTCCGCCAAAGATGAGTGTGGGGCAAGTGGTGCGAATAATAAAGAGCAATACGTCACGGGGTATCAAAGAAAAACTCCTGTTCCTACGGGAGCTGTATTGGGGTACGGATGGTATATGGTCTGACGGATACTTTGTATCAACTGTGGGGATTAATGAGTCAGTAATCAAACAATACGTAGAGAAACAAGGAGAGGAAGATTCTGGACAAGCTATGCTTGATATAGGTTAATACCCTGACCTTACCCCAGATTAAGTTCCTAGGGGAAGGAGAGGAGATATGATAGGCTAGAAGTATAGATAAACGAGAGGAGGTGAAGAAGAGATGCAATTTTCTCCCCATGAAATGAAGGTCTGGCTGGGTAAGACGTTTGGGGATCTTTCCAGACCTCAAGTCACAAATTTCTCTCTGGCAGTCTTTGGTATGATCACTAAGCGCTCCGGGATCATCTCCGAGTTAGTCCGGGATGTGCGGATCACCGGCTCCTCCAAACACAAACACCGCCGGAAACGACTCGATCGGTTTTTGGCAAACCAACGAGTCATGCCCGAGCGGTTGTTTGCTTTTTGGATTAAATGGGTACTGAAAGTCTTTGTTAAAGGCCGTTATGTACCCATAGCCATTGATTGGACTACTCTGCCAGGAGGCAGACAATGCCTGATGGCAGCTATCCCGTTCTGTGGTCGAGGGATTCCTCTAATGTGGCGTATCCTTGACCATTGGGAATCAATTAAAGATTCCCAAAACAGAATTGAGGAGAGGTTGCTCTCCAGATTACTCAATATCATCATATCAGAAAATTATCGTCCGATTGTTATCGGAGATCGTGGGTTTGGCAGAGCTACTCTGTCAGAGTTTTTGCTAAAAAAGGGGTGTTGTTTGTCTTGAGAGTTACGGCGGATGTGGTGATTACTACTAAAAAAGGTAGAAAGCTTACTTTACGAACCTATCCTTTGGCTTTTGGCAAATCAGTTTGGTTCAAGCAGATTGTTTATCGTCAAGATGGATATCTGACTGGAGTGAATCTGGCAGGAGTGGTAGCAGACGGTAGTGATGATCCCTGGTGGTTACTGACTAACCTAAGGACAGCAACGGCAGCCATTACTCGCTATGAATCAAGATTTCGGATTGAGGAATGGTTCAAAGATCTGAAACATCAACTAAGGATTGCCAACCAGCAAACGAAGTCGATCAAACGGATCAGGCGGTTGCTCATGGTGGCCGGTGTGGCATACGGATTCCTCTTGCTTACAGGCAAGCTAGCCCAACCATTTAAAACCTGGTATGACTTCTTGGTTACCGGCAGAAACAAAAGTGTTTCTATTCTCTGGATGGCTATCCAGGTCATCAAAGCTAACTTGGCTCCTGCCTTCTTTTGGCGTCGGGTGTGGAACCAGGCTTTAGTCAGAGCTGGACCGTAAGTAAACATTCATCGCTTTTCCGACCTACCTGCCCAGGTACGGCCGCAGGATTCTTGTGGCCTCTTTATGCTAAATGTTCATATAACTAGATATCTCTGCTATTCCTAAGCCTCTAGCTCTCTTATCCCCAAATTTCTCACTCCTCCAACCTCTCATCTTTGTAGCCTCCTCACTCATTCTCATCTACTTTCTTGACTCTCTTTCTCTAAACTGGGGTAACCTCAGACATTTACGCTGTTGACACTCAAAAAAGTCTATGATATATTCTGTAGACATGCGGCGTATAGACG
>WJJK01000127.1 GCA_014729705.1 Candidatus Altarchaeales archaeon
GGCATTGAGTGTTAGCGAAATGCCTCCCGCATGCAAACTGGGCGCGACAGTTTCCCCGAGGCATTGAGTGTTAGCGAAATGCCTCCCGCATGCAAACTGGGCGCGACAGTTTCCCCGAGGCATTGAGTGTTAGCGAAATGCCTCCCGCATGCAAACTGGGCGCGACAGTTTTGGGCCTGCCCGGATTTGAACCGGGGATCTCCCGCACGTCAAGCGGACGTCATAACCGGTCTAGACTACAGGCCCGATGGGGTTTGAATATTTATGCATATTATTGTTTGTTAACTTATTTAGGCTATTTTTTTTTGTGACCGCTTTTCACGGCGAAGACGGAAAAAGGGTTCCGCATCACAGCAGGTGTAGTTTGTGGTTCGGTTGTGTGACCCCATTAATATGGTTCTATTAATATTGTTTGTGATTAAAAAAAGCCGGTTTTTTTTTATAGCCTGTTTTCAACTTTCACTTTGGTTTTGGGTTGCATTTCTCTGAGGCTTTGTGTTAGTCTGTTAATTTCCTCGGGCCTGTTGAATTCGTCGGTCGCCTTCAGAGGTATCGTCAAGTCTTTTAAGGTGAAGTGTTTTTCTGCTTGTAGGGCGGTTTCAGCTACGCATTCCCCCGCCGACTCACCCCATATTTCACAGGGAGTGTCCTCTGGGAAGTCAAACCCTCGTTTATCCAAAATATTAAATAGCGTGGAGAGGCTGGTTGGATCGTCGCCTCGGCATAGGAAGCTGGGGTCAGATAATCTTATGACTCGGCGGGGGTTTAACCGGGTTTTAGCGTATCTCTCGATTTCAGTCCATTTGCTTCCCGACGCATAATCTCTGCGGTAGTTTTTTTTGTCTGACGCGGAGAATAGGGCTAATACGTCGTCGTCTGCCAGGGAATCGATTTTCTTTTTGTATTGGTTTAACACTTTCTCTGCGGATTCTTCCCTTGCGCCAGAGCAGGAGGAGTCAGGATACGTGTGTGCGTCAAAAAAATCAAATCCAGGGTGAACCAGGATGTGGAGCTTGTTTATGTGGTAGGCCATTTACTTTTGTTTACTTTTTCTGGATTTCTCTTAGTTTCCGCCAGTAGCCTTTGATGTGGTCGGTGGTTTCGATTATCGCAGGCCAGGGTTCGGTGTCGGGGGTTATTTCCGATCCTGTGAGGCGCGGGCTGAAGCCCTTTATTTCTTGGGGCCCTATTTCGTCTTCAACTTGTTCGCCGAGGCCCTTGAGTTGCTGGATTTTTTCTTCGTCGCGGTCCGGTGTTGCCGCCATGTATTTGTGTATTGTGTGCAGAGTCAGGTTTTTGGCGCGTGACACCCACATGTGGGCTCGGGGCATGCCCGTCCCGGTTTTAGTGTCGAATTTCCGGTATCTGGCGATCAACGCAGGCAGGGTGGCGACGCCCAGCATCTTCTCAACCTCCCATACGCCATAGTTTGATATGTTGGGTATCGCCTCTCTTTGGGTGTCGTCTTGAGTGAGTTTAACTATTAATTGGTGCAGGCTTTCCTGGGGGGTGGGTTTGGCCTTCACCGGTTTTATCCTTTGCCGGGTTATCGTCTCATCGAGGTCCCGCCAAACACCCTCGACCGCTTTGGCTTGGTGATCCAATAAATCCCAGCCCCCAAGATCCTGGGGGGTTTTCTCGTCTAATTCATTGAATTTTTGGCCTACCCCCTCGACTTCGTATCCTGAGTGGTGATATAACCTTAGGGTTTCCACAGTTATTTTTTTTGCGCGCTGAATCCATTTCGAGGCTTTAGGCAGGTTAGCGCCTGCGGGTAGGTCGCCTTCAGGTTGCTCCCCTCTTTTGTATTGCTGAAAAACCGGTTGAAGTTGGTTTAAGCCGAAGCCTTCGCGCAGAACCAGAAGTTCAGCGGAGGTTAGTTGACGGATAGTAGGATGTATTTCAGAGGGTATTTGTCCGCGGCCCCGCCGTAGGCTGTCGAACTCCCCTCTCTCAACAGGTTTAATGGGTTTGCGTTTTTTAGCGGACATTAAATGATTATTGGGGGATAATCAGAAATAAATCTAGTCTTTTCTTTTCGCTGTCTTCCCGTATCCGCATGCGCCGCATGTTTTGTTGCGTCTATGCATGCTGTATTTCCCGCATCGGGGGCACCTGTTGTGGGTTTTAGGGCGGTTGCGTTTACCAAGTGACGGAGTGCCTTTACTCATTGTCTTCTAGACCTCAAAAGTTATGCTACGAACAGGATCATGTCCCCGCGGAGGAAGGTGCGGCTGAACTTCTTGGACACTTCCCCGTCCTTGAATTCCGCGTCTTCGAGCACTAGGTTTATGTGTATGTCGAAGGCTTTGAGGGTGCCGTTTACTTCCATCCCGTTTTTCAGTCTAACAAGAACTCTTTGATCAAGCTGGTCTCCAAGTACGTCAAGGGGTTTCATAGCTGGTTTCACCGATAAATTCGTCAATAATACTGTGCCTTAGATAACTGTGCCAGGATTTAAAAATCACCAGGTTTTTAAAGGATTCATTTAAATACTTTAGTGGTTGTGTGGTTGGCTTCCAGAATATGGAGGCTAAAATGAATGGAAAAAAAGTTTTTTGGAGTTTAGTGGTTTTAACAACACTTTGCTGTCTATGTTTTTCGGCTAACGCCATGACGTTTATGGGGCGCACGAAATACTTCAACCAAAGCGTGCCGTCCTATGTCAACGCTACGTTGACTTTGAAAAACCAGGTAGACTGGAGTACGGTGGGGGTGTTATACAATGACTCGATCGCAGCCGACGGGTCATACATCCTTGAGATACCGGATGCGCATCTTGACAAGATGATGGCTTTAAAGATTTACGCCTACACCAGCGCGACCCACGAGAAAATCGACGCCAGGTCCCCGCCTAATCTCGGGGAATTCCCGTCGTTCATGTTCCAGCAAAACC
>WJJK01000128.1 GCA_014729705.1 Candidatus Altarchaeales archaeon
AGGCTATATCGACCCTAAAAAAGGCTACACATACCCCACCCGGCTTGTGATAGCTGACTGGAAAAAAAGCAAAGACACCCCCTGGCTTTATTGGGTGAACGAATCCCGGCCGATCACAGGCGACAGCGCCATAATCCTCTACTGGGAGGACATCAGATTAAGCGCTAACCAAAAGAAAACCATAAAAACCGGCTATGGATCCGGCAGACAAGTAATCCCCCCCCAGAAGGGAGACACCGCCTTAACCGAGATAACCCTCGATAAGGTTACGGGAAAGTATTGCCCGAAAGACCCTGTGACCCTCACCGTGGACGTATTATCCACGAAAAACACTGAAGGCGAAATAAAACTAATAATCTCCGGTGACGACAGAAAAATATTCACTGAAACCCGCAAAACAACCCTTAAGGCCGGGGAAATAAAATCAACCTCAATAGTGTTCCACGTGCCCCCCCTCTTAGGCAGAAAAACCTTCGACGCAAAAGCATCCCTGAAGACAATGGATACGGAGGATAAATACGTTAAGAAAAACCTCATAACAGTGGATCCGGCTTTATGCGGGGCACCCCCCCAAAAAAACCAGACCCCCCTGATACTCCTGTTTTTCCTGGCCCTCGTAGCCTTCCTACTGGCTTTAGCCTTCATCGCAACACTAGTCTACCTGAGGCGAGGACAAATCAAAATCACTTTATACTCCGAGGACGCGAACGTCTGGGTTGGCGTGGAAAACAACACCCAAACGATGCTTCAAAAATGTGTTTTAATACATGAAATACCCTCCCACGCGGAGATAGACGTGAAAACCCTCGGCGTTAGACGAACCCAAAACAAACTGGTTTGGAACATAGGATCCATACCCCAAGGCGAGAAAGCCTACCTGGAATACAGTTTATCCCACGCCCAACCAATACATAAAGTCAGGTTAACCCATGATCTCGGGGAGAAAACATACGACCAAAAGGATGATGACGAAAAATGACTGAAGAAATATCAACGTTAATCAAGAAAACAGCAAAGGAAAGCGGTTTAACGGAGGCGGAAGTCGAATCCCAGATGCAGGCGCGAAAAGAAAAAACCCACGGCCTGCTATCCGACTACGGCGCGCTTTATGCGGTAGCCAAGGAACATGGCGTGGATTTAACAGACAAGGAAGTCCACGTAACACCCCTAGACGAGTTAACGGTATCCTCTTCAGTAAACGTCGTAGGCAGGGTTAAGACGATCTTCAATGCAAGGGAGTTCACCAGAAAAGACGGGAGCACCGGCCGCTTCGCAAGCGTCGTATTAGCAGACAAAAAGGCGGAAATCCGAATAGTGTTATGGGATAACAACACCTCGCTTGTCAAAAACCTAAAAATCGGGGACGTGGTTTTAGTTAGAAACGGCTACACCAAAACCAACCGCGACGGACGGCTTGAAGTGCATGCGGGAAGCCTCACGAATCTAACGGTAAACCCCCCCAACCTAACCCTTGATTTGCCTGAAATCACAGAGGAAATACAGGATATAGCGGATTTGACTGCGGGATCCCCGTCTGTTTCATTGGTGTGTAGGGTTTACCGGTATTATCCGATGAAGGAATTCTCAAGACAAGACGGCTCCACCGGCAAACGAGCAAGCTTTATCGCAGAAGATGAGTCAGGCCGCGTCCGCACAGTATTATGGGGTAAACAAGCGGAAACCAAGTTAGCTGAGGGCGATAAGGTGAAACTAACCAACGCATACACCAAGAAGGGATTGAACGACGAGCTTGAAGTGCATGCAGGATCCCAAACCCAGATTAAACCCTCTGACGCTAAACTTGATTTGCCTGAAATCACTCGGACGGCGGGGGAGTTAAAGATAAAAGACGTAAAAGCCGAGCAGCGGGGCATAACAGTTGAAGCCCGCATAATGCGGGTTTACCCTCAAAGAGAGTTTTCAGGCGGCACCATGGCTTCACTGGTTTTAGGCGATGAATCCGGCACCATAAGATGCGTGCTATGGAATGAGCAATCCAGCAACGCAAACGATTTGTCGGCGGGGGATGCGGTGCGCATAACAAACGCCTACAGCCGATCCAACCTGGATGATGAGCCTGAATTGCATGTCGGTAAATACAGCGAAATAAAGGCGGACCCCAAGCTGGATGTCCCGGCTTTAGAGGATATTCAGGGATCCTTAAGCCTTGACAAAAAAATAATAGACCTTGAGGCAGGTGAAGACTACGTTAAAATCACAGGGAAAGTAGTGGACGTAGAAGATAAGCCTCTACTATATAGTACCTGCCCGGAATGCAAAAGCAGGGTGCAAAATCTTGGCGGAACCCACATGTGCGACTCCTGCGGGATGGTTGAGCCAACCTATAACATGGTGCTATCTTTTATCCTAGAAGATGAGTCAAGCAACATACGCGTCATAGCCTTCCGGGAGATAGCTGAAAAACTCATATC
>WJJK01000129.1 GCA_014729705.1 Candidatus Altarchaeales archaeon
CGTGTGCCTTGCTTTGGTCTTACACTTTCTCCACAGGCTTTAATTCCCCTTGAACTAAGGGTATCCTCAAAGATTTATTAAATCTTAGCATCCAGTCATATCCGCCTACGGCGGATATGCTGCTACGCCACTGCGAGGTTACTATAATATACTCTTTTGCGTTAAAAAACAATTGAAACTGTTAAAAGCCCACTCCTATGCCTATTTTCCGATTTTCAGCCTCCACTCAGCGAGAACTCCCAGTGTCGGATCTGATATGTAGGGGGGTACGCCTTCTATTGGTGTCTTATGTATAAAATCATATACTCGTTGTGTCCAGTAGAGAGTCCGCACTGGAAAAAAGTATAAATCTCCTCGACTCCCATACAATTCATGATATAAAATTATTGCACATTGTATAGGAGAGGTAAGTTCCTCTAAATCTAATCTATCCTCATATTGGTCTACGATAGGGCTTAATATAAGTTGAAGCTCCGAAACATCAGAAGAGCTAAAGAGTTTTTTTGTTCTCTTTATCTCTGTGTCTAGATCTTGTACTATCGGTATATTATGATTTATCCGTTTTAATAGGCGGCGGCGAGCCCCATCATAAGAACGGCCTGTGATTTTTTCGAATAGTCCTGGATACGAGGTGTAAAAGAAACTATAAGAATCTGAGCTAAAGAAGACTCCTGGCTTCCCCGCGACAAGATTGTCTTCGCCTGCGGGACCAATAATCTTCCGACACCACACGAACCAAGGTTCTTCTATCTGCCTTTTCTGAGCCGCCATGTAGCACACGCTTGAATGAAAGGAAGTTTTTCTGTAATAAGAGGAGGCATCTCTTCTAGAGGGCCTGAAAAAATCTTGTATAGCATATCATAGTACTCCTGGAGACACTCAGTCCTAAAGTTTTGTGGCGTATAAGCGTTTCTCTTTTGCTCCTGTATGAACTCTGCGATAAGTTTAATTTGGTAGTTGCAGGCAGTGGCGTACTCACAAATTTCTCGAAATGCTGATATTAAGCAGGCGTCTACACCGTAGTCACGCTTAGTATCCTCATCAGCTGCATAGCGAATCATGTTGATTATCTGTAGAGGATCAAGAGTACTCATTTACCTATCTCCAAACGCCACTCAGCGAAAGTTTGTGTGTAGCGCCCAAGATGTAATGGCATTAGTTCTAGCTCTTCGCATAAGACTAGATTCAGAATGTCATCAATAAATCTCTTGGGCTCGAGCGGGAATTTAAGATCTTCGTTCATATAGTAGTCATAACTTAATGCTGTACGAACAATAAGAGTACTAAGAGCGTGTTCTGTGGGTAGCTCTTTGTTATGTGTTTCTTTAAGAAGACGGTCTAAAAAACTTGGGGCCCACACAAACAAACCACCCTCAAAGTACGGTACGGATACAATACTACCAAAACCGAATCCTCTTGCTCTTTGTTCAGAGCATATTCGGATTAATAACTCATTGCTATGAGGATGAATCCACCCCGCAAGACGAACTGCAAAACGCCTTACATCAGCATCAGAGAATTTATTTAGCTTCGAGACCATTAGGCACCACTGGTTTACTCATCCAAAACTCATCGGTTTGGACGTGTTTCGCGCGTACATATTTAGCTACACACCACTTATAGTCCTTATAGAGGAAGCTATCCCGTACACGGACTACGTATCCTTCAACTTCGTCTTTTGATATAGCTTGATGATTATTAAATGCATCATGTACAGCATCTCGGGCCCAGACACCTTCATAGATTAGTGGGACCGTATGGAGTCTCAGTAACTCCACGTATAATAGAGTCTCATCCCAACTCAAACAGACATTCCTATCCCAAATAGAAAACACTTCAAAATAGGTCCCGGGGAGGTGGTGATAATGTATTGAGTGTCTAGCATAAAGATTCTCACCGCATATGCGCAAACCTTCAGGGATATCATATTTAATACGTCCGTGAAGGGCTTTCACCCAATCTCTAGAAGGATGATTTTGTGTGTCCAGAGATCTAGCATGTATGGCATCTCGATACATCGAACAATTCTCACCATCCCTTTTTTCAGTTACTACGACTGTTTTTCCCTCAAAAAAAGACTCGTCTTCATGCCTCCTATCATCATTCATAAGGCCTGGCGAGTGCGGTAGATGGTATGTTCGAGGATATTTAATTTTCTTCTCGCACATACTATTCCTCACGTATGGAGTTCTGGATCAAAGCAGCAGTATAGGCAGCACTCCATTTTACAGCTCTTCGGGTCATTCTAGATGGATCTTTTGAGAACAAAAAGGAAAACAGGCTCTTTTTCACTCTAGGATAAAATATGTTCGATGTATCGTTCATAGACTCCAGGATCATATTTCTGTATGATACAAACGGCAGCCTCTGCGCGGGGTAAGGAAGTACCATATGCTTATCAGGGTTTTTTGAAAAAACTATCTCACATCTAGCATCTATGATATTATCCTTGCGTCCCCATAGATCCTTATGGATTTGACCTACAGACATACTGTCTGTGAGATAGTGACAGAGATCTCTTACGAGTTGGCTTTTGGGACCATGTTTACATATATCTTGGTAGCAGGATTCTATACACGAGACTATGTTTCCGGAGTTTTCTACTGTATCGTATCCGTGCCCTCTATTCTTAATGTCAGGACTTATACAGTCCCAAGAGGACCCTACAGATATGGTAATCCTTGTACTGGTTTTTATTAATTTACTAGCTAACTTCATAGCTGTCTTATGGACTAAAGGGCCGGGCATTACTTTTCCTTTTAGGAGTTCTCACTCAATCTACGAGCTCATCTAAATCGATCCTTCAGTAAACTATGTAGATACTTCCACAACTGACGTACACAGAATCGGCTGGAGTCCATCAATTGACTTCATTACTACTCCTACGATTCACGTTATACTTGGCTTGTTCCCAGTTATCCCTAACCCACCTTACCGTGGTACATGTCGCCCTATATATTGCATACATAGCTCCGGCAATAAGACATGTAGCACAAAGCGTGGCGATTGGGACCTCTCCCCAGACATTGCCTCCACCCATAGCGTCTCTCATAAGAAAATCCAATGCGGACGGCCATATCCATCTTAAGTATCCTGCCAGAATAAGCCCTGACAACCAGAGCATTGCTGCCAGAATAAGCCCTGACAACCAGAGCATTGCTGCCATTACGACAGCTATGCTTACTGCTTGGGCAGCAATAGCTATCGCTTTCCCCGTCTCCAACGTCTTCAACCTCAGAAACTCAATAAATACTCTCATCACTGCTCCCTTCGTTAATTGCTGCTCTTCTCTCGCTCTTAATAACACCAACAACGTCACTACTCTGAATACCAACTCTTTTACTTATAGGCTTGATCAGTGCTTTGCTCATGAACTCTTCAAACACGCCGCTCCTCAAGCGGGTAGAGTAGCGTAGCGGATGAGATAGGAACTTCTTACGCAGCCTGCTCTTCTTAATATTAAGACGAACAAACGGAAGAAGGTCTTCGACAGCGGGATTACTTGGGAGATAAGGTTTCTTGACATCAAAACCTTTGACCTTACCGATCTCAACCCCATTAACACTTACCGCCATTCCGTAGTTTTCACCTATTACCGTACCCATGCTACCTCCAATCATAGATTTCTAATTGCCGTCTCTTTGCTACTTGGAACATGCCTTCCGTACCGCGTCCACCAGGAAACACGCGAAGTGGTTTGTTGCTTTCGCTCTTCAAGACCGTCACCTCGAAAAGCCCATCACGTTGACACACAGCGATTCGTTCCTTGCCATCATCTGTGGTAAACACTACGGGATTGAATACGCTTGATAACCTATATGTTGTCATACTCGCTGACATCCATTTCCATCACTACTCTCCCTTGACTAAAAGTTGAACAGCATGGACTTGTTTGTGGCCGCAGTTTGCTAGAATTTGTTTCCTTCTGGCTCTCGCTTCTTTGCGAGTGAAGTACACAGAAGGTAATTCACCGTCATTTCGGTATGCAACATACCGCCAAGTTCCTTTCTTACCGATGACCACACCCCACATGCTATCAGTATTCATATAAACTCCTACTCCTCAGAGCCATGACTTCCCACATCGTTGTTAAGTATCTTCTATGAAGTAAGTACCATAGAGTCCCATTCCGAACTTCACGTCTTGGATCAGGAAAATCCTTATAATCCTCAAGCGGGGAGTCGGGGAGTCGGGGAGATCAATTATATCTAGGATATCCTGGTGGGTGTACCTATTTTTTATCATAAGGTGTTTATTTCCCTCGCTCAAGACGCCATTTTGCTATATCCATACACAGAGAGCATGCGTTATCTTCACAATACTTTTTGCAA
>WJJK01000130.1 GCA_014729705.1 Candidatus Altarchaeales archaeon
ATTCCTCTCATCATCTAAGAGAAACACGTTGCCTTTGCTGAATAACTCAAAGACTAGGTGAAACACGCCCTTTTTGGAGTGGATCTTTATTTCAAATATCCGGTCAAACCCGGCTTGACTTAAGCCTCTCACATAACCTTGGGAAAGATTCTTTCTAAGCTGCATCGCAAAGGAGGAGGGAGTCTGAGGAGCCTGCCACCGGTGGGAACTGCAACAAGCAAAAGAGGGGGTGACTATGAAATCCACCCGACCCACACCCGGGCTATGGAACCTGAGTAAAACGTCGCGCTCCCCGAGTTGATAGGCTTTGTCGAAACGCGCCCCAACCAAAACGCCGCCCCACTCCCGTAAAAGAAAATGAAGATCAACGCTGGACAAAGATTTTTTCATGACAATAATATTTATTCAGCGTCTTTCATTAAGTACAAGGGGATGAACAAGAAAATCAACATAGAACTCGACTCAATTAACGTCCCCCAGAGGGCGAAGGTTTTTCTGCTGATTTTATTGGTCTCGGCGGTGACGAAAGAAAGCCTCCCAACATCATTTAACGTGGGCGGCGGGGGTTGGTGGATGTGTTTGAACTACGTTGAGGAAGGCACACTCTATGCAGGGCAACCCTACTGCGCCCAACCCCCCATAATATATTATATTGGATTGGGTTTGCTGAAAACCTTCGGAGAAGACCTGCTGCTTTTATCGATGTGGATTCTCCTGATCACAAGCAACATAGTCATGTACCTTTTGCTTGGAGAAATACTGAAAAAACACGGAATTTACCACCCCATAATCTATAGCCTGCTTTATTTGCTTACAGTATACAGGTTTATGGGCAGCATCAACTCAACCATTGCCTGCGCACTGTTCGTCGTAGGATACTATATACTATACTACTTCAGACACATATACCGGGGCCTGCTGGCGGGGGTGGCTTTTGCATTCGCCGTCTTCACTAAATACACTACGATACTCCCGATGTTAATTGTTGTGGGATACGCTTTCTCCACCCAAATATTTCACACAAAAAACTTTGGGAGGAGAACACGTCTCACCCCTAAATGCGGTTTCCAACCCTTCAGAGACTTGATGGGCGCGGCGATACCCATATTATCATTATATCTCCTCCTAACCCACACTTACCCTAATTTTATGGAATACACTTTCACAGGACACCAACAACAGATGAGCAAAGACCTCATACATAGTCTCGTGGTGTTATGGGAAACCGCCAGCCTACGGACGGCGGCCTCCACCATAATGCTTTTGATTTTAGCATACTGTGTCTTGAAAAAATTTTTCCAACGGGATACTTTTATTTACCCCTTAACCACAGCTTCACTATTTTTCTATGGATTAGGCGCCATCTTAATGTGGGGGGAGCCGCATATAGGGAGCTACTATATGCTTCCCGTCTACCCGTTCCTAGTGTTAACCTTCATGGTGGTCTGGCGTAACTCCAAAAAAATTTTTTCCGCGCTTTTTTTAGTGACACTCATATACCCCTCAATATTCGGAAGCCCCCTACAGGATATAAGCCGCTGGGGTTTCGACCAGCAGAAGAATCAGGCTATAGAGACCATTGAATACGGCCTGCATTACATACCGCCGCAGGAGGGCTACGTATTAACCGAAGGCCCACGCGGGTACGAAAAAATATTTAGGAGATACCATACACCCATCAAACAAAAACAAGTGAGGGTGGTGGGGGAGGGGAGGGGTTACACCGTCCACGAAGACCCCGCCTGGGCGCCTGAACTCAGGGAGAAAATCAACCTAACCCACGGAGTCTCCCAATCCTATGAAAACCTCACAGAAAAAGAAGAAACATTACTTAAAGAAATAAAAAAAGATAGGTTCTCCCTAATAATGTATGGACCCCCACAGTGGAGTACACTCACTCGGGTGCTGCGAGAAACCGAAAACCACATTAGGGGAAGCTACTGCCCAATATACGTCCCGAATTTCCTCTACCAAGGAGACGGGAAATTCTACAGCTCCCTTTATTTCCAAAACCCAAAAGACTGCATAAAAATGAGGCGGGACTTGAAAAAATATTATACGAAAAAATTCAACGAAATCTGCTCCATAAGCTCCAAAGCAGCGTCCAGAATAAAGAAAACCGCCTATTGGAACAGGTATATTATAAAACAAAGCTGTGGCGTGGAAAAAGAATTCCAGTACACGGAAACCAACAGAAACAAGATGAACGCCCTTGACGTAATTATAATGCTCTTAATGTACCCCCCAACGTTTTGGTTCATGAAGTTCCTGGAATCCTAACGCAATTCACTGAGAGTATAATACACTTAAATCAATAATTAATTAGGATGAGTGTTGAGGATACTGCTGAGAGAATCCAGTCTATGGAGGTTCGGGGTGCTTTGAGGATTGCGGTTACTGCGGCAGAGGCGATGCTCTCTGAGATAATGGGGGGTGCAGACATCCCTTCGCTTGAGCGCTCGGCGGGGGTTTTGAAGGCCGCCCGGCCGTCTGCCGTGAGCCTGCCTAACGCCGTGGACTACGTATTATATCTTTCAAGGAAACACGAAGACGAGAATACAAGAATCAAGAGGGTTGAGGGTTTCATTGAATCCCAGAGGAAGGCAAGGCAGAAGATAGCGGAAATAGGCTCCCACCTCATTGAGGAGGGAGACGTTTTGTTAACCCACTGCAACAGCACCGCAGCCACAAGCGTAATTAAGGCTGCCCACAGTCTTGGGAGGAAAATCAGGGTGTTTGCAACCGAAAGCAGGCCCCGCTATCAGGGGCACCTAACCTATAAAGACCTGAGTAAGGCGGGAGTTGACGTCACATTAATCGTTGATTCTGCTGTTAACTTCACCCTCCACGAGAAAAACATAGACAAAGTGATTGTGGGGGCGGACACGGTATACGTGAATGGGGATGTGATAAACAAGATCGGCACAAGCCAGGTGGCTTTAGCCGCCCACGTCAACGACGTGGACTTCATGGTCGCAACCGAGTCCATTAAATTCAGCCCCCAATCCCTCCTAGGCATACAAACACAAATTGAGGAGCGGGACCCCAGGGAGGTGGCTGACTTCGCCGAACAGGTATTCAACCCCGCATTCGACGTAACACCCAAGGAACACATACACCAGATAATCACCGAATACGGGGTGATACCGCCTGAGGCGGCATACCACATACTAAAGGAACACTACAGTTGGAGGCTTGAGGATGGATGAAGACACGAGAAACAAGGTTAAAGCCGCAATATATGATGCGGACATAATTAAACTCAGGGAACTGGCAGGTTACTTCACCGACGAGGCTGCGATAAACCAAGAGAAACAAGAAATACTTTTAGCGCAAATCACCTACTGCTATAACAAGATATTCAGCAAAATACACCTCAAAGACAAGGCCCAGGAATTAATACAAACCACGGTCAAAAAAATTGACGAACAAAAATATGAATCCATCCTGAAGGATATACAGGAGTTCGACGAAACCCATGGATTATTCCACGGCGGCTTAGTAGGGAAAGCCCGGATAAAAATCGGCTCCCGCCTCTACAGCCAAGGATTATCCATAGGCCAGGCCGCGGAGTTATCGGATGCGAACGTAGGAGACGTGCAGGAATACGTGGGGGATACTAAATACCACGAAAAAATGCAGGGCATAAGCCTTGAAGAAAGACTTAGGATAGCAAGAGACATACTAAAATAAGAAATAGGTCAACATCTTTTTAAACGTATATTCCGTTTAAGTTAGACATTATAAAAGAAGGAGAGAATCAGACTATGTATCCTGCAAGCACACAACCCTATGATAGGGCTATCACGGTATTCAGCCCCGATGGAAGGCTTTTCCAAGTGGAATACGCCCGGGAAGCGGTTAAGAGGGGCACGACAGCCGTCGGAGTAACCTACGAAAACGGGGTTCTTTTGGGTGTTGACAAAAACATTTCAAGCAAATTAATCTCGCCAAAAAGCATCGAAAAAATATTTAAGATAGACGAGCACATAGCGGTCGCAACCTCCGGCCTTGTGGCAGACGCAAGGAGGCTGGTGCAGGATGCTAGGATAAGGTCGCAGAGAAACAAGCTCGTCTACTCAGAACCAATAAACCCTCTCACACTCACACGCGACGTATGCGACATAAAACAGGCGTACACGCAATACGGGGGCGCCCGCCCATTCGGCACCGCACTCTTAATTGCGGGTGTGAACGAGAAACCCCACCTATATGAGACGGACCCTTCAGGCGCCTTCACCGAATACTATGCAACCGCCATAGGGATGGGCAAAAGAGACGTGGAACAAGTCTTTGAAGAGCGTTACGAGAAAAAACTACCCCGAAACAAGGCGGTGGAGATAGCTTTACTGGGTTTGGGTAAGGTAGCCGAAGGAGAGCTACGGGAAAAAGACATAGACATGATTTCAATCGAGGTTGAGGGTAAATACGTTAAAGTAAGTGAGGAAGAACTTAAAACAGCTTTAGGCGTCATCTCATCCGAGCTTAAGAAGAATCAATCAGAGAAAAAACAATAAAAAAAAAATTGAGCTTAATTAAATCAGTTGCCGCCTAAACCGCGGTTTCACACTAATAAACCAAAGATGGTCAGACTAGAGGAAGCTATTGTTGCTAGAATAAAGACTCACGGGAAAACATTCGAGCTTCTCGTGGACCCTGAGAAGGCGGTTTCATACAAAAGCGGGGAATCCACTCCACTAGGCGACGTAGTCGCCGTTGAGAGTGTCTTCAAAGACGCAGGCAAAGGGGATCGAGCCTCTGAAGAGGATATGCAGCAGGTTTTTGAAACAACAAACTTCGAAGTCATAGCAGACCGGATCCTGAGGAAGGGGGAGATACATTTAACTGCGGAGCAGAGAAAAAACATGCAGAAAGACCGGGAGAACCAGGTCGTATCAGCCATAGCCAAAAACGCCATAAACCCGCAGACCGGCGCACCCCACCCCCCCACAAGAATTAAAAAAGCGCTTTCAGAGGCTAAAGTACATATAGATTACACAAAGTCCGCGAAAGAACAGGTGGAGTCAAGCCTCAAAGCCATACGACCCATAATACCCATTAAACTCACAAGCGTTGATTTAGCGGTTAAAATACCCGCAGCCTACACAGGCAAAATATATTCCGCTTTACACGAGTTCGGGGAAGTGAAAAACGAGCAATGGCGGGAGGGCGATCAATACGTTTTAATTTCAATCCCCGGGGGCTTGCAGGATGACTTCCTAAGCAAAATCAGTTCATTGACTCACGGGGAAGCTGAAATCAAAAAAAGATGACAGACGAAAAAACAAACCTAAAGGAAAGACAGATAGTATACCCAGGCCAGGTGTTAGCTGAAGGGAGTGCCCCAGGCCCCAACTGCTACAAAGAAGGCGGGAAAATAATTTCGCTTGTATCAGGGCTAGCTAACATAGGCAAAGACCGGGTAAGCGTAATACCCTTCAAAGGCAAGTACACGCCCAAGGCAGGAGACCACGTCATAGGGGTGTTGGTTGAGGATTTGGGGAGTGTGTGGCTTGTAGACATACAATCCCCCTACATGGGGATACTCCGTGAGGAGCGGGACTCAAACCGCCGCGGCAGGGATCGACGGGGCAGACAGCCTGATCTTAAGGTAGGCGGCATAGTATCAACCAAAATAATCTCCGTAGACGAGGTAAAGGAACCCCAACTCATCCGGCCGTGGACGCTTGAGGATGGCTACATAATAAAGGTAGACCCCAAAAAGATACCGAGGGTTATAGGGAAAAACAAGTCCATGCTAAACATAATCAAAGACAAGACGAAGTCGAACGTCGTAGTCGGGCAAAACGGCTTAATCTGGATTAAAGCAGGTGACACCGATTTAGCGGTGGAAGCCATACGCCAGATAGAGGCTGAAGCCCACACAAGGGGTTTGACTGACCGAATCAGTGAAATGCTTGATAATAAAACAAAATAAAAAAAACATAATGTGATGTGAGAATGAGTGAAGCAGAAAATACGAAGGAATTAAAACTACTTAAAGACGGCAAGAGATTAGACGGCCGAGACTATGATCAACTTAGGGAAATCCAGATGCAGTTAGGGGTATTAAAGCGGCCTCAGGGATCGGCTTACCTTAAATGGGGTGGAAACAAAGTCATTGCGGCGGTGTACGGGCCCCGCGAGCTGCACCCGAAGTTTCTTCAGGACCCAACCGGAGCAGTCATAAGATACACCTATAATATGGCTCCCTTCAGCGTCGACGACCGCAAACGCCCAGGCCCCGATAGGAGGAGCGTTGAGATAAGCAAGATAAGCGCGGAGGCTTTGGCTTCAGTAGTGCAGGTAACCGAATACCCAAACACAGTAATCGACGTGTTCGTTGAGGTGCTGCAGGCTGACGCAGGCACCCGCTGCGCTGGATTAACCTGCGCCTCGCTTGCATTAGCAGACGCTGGAGTCCCTATGAAGGACCTCGTAGCATCCTGTGCGGCAGGTAAAATCGAAGGCGAAATAGTGTTGGATTTGATGAAGGAGGAGGACAACTACGGGGAATGCGACCTCCCAATCGCGGTACTGCCTAACTCAGAGGAGATAGTGCTGCTTCAGATGGACGGTCACCTGACCCGCGAGGAATTCACGAAAGCATTGGATCTAGCTAAAGTAGGCTGCATGCAGATAGCTAAGATGCAGAAGAAGACGCTGCTTGAAGCAGTTAAAGGCGGGGAGGAATAAAAGATGGATGTTAAAGCTTGTTTAACAAAGGATCATATTAGGAATCTGGCTGAAAAGGGTCAGAGAATAGATGGACGGGGGAACCTGGACATAAGGCAGATAACCTGCGAGAAAGACTACGCAGACCAGAAGGCGCCTGGTTCGGCGCTCGTCAACCTCGGGGACACCAAGGTTTTGGTTGGAATAAGCATGGACGTGGGGGAACCCTACTCCGACCGCCCTAACTCGGGGGTTATGACTACTACAGCTGAATTCAGGCCTATGGCGTCACCCGACTTTGAGTCAGGCCCGCCCAGGGAAAACGCGATAGAGTTAGCCCGAGTCGTAGACAGGGGCATAAGGGAATCCAATGCAATAGACCTTGAGAAACTCTACATAGAAGACGATAAAGTGTGGATAGTCTTCATAGACGTGCACATAATGGACAACAACGGCAACCTCATAGACGCCTCCGGGTTGGCTGCGGCTGCGGCACTCTCGCAGACGAGGCTCCCCAAATATGAGGACGGTCAGGTGATACGAGGAGAATGGGAAGGGAAACTACCTTTAAACAAGATACCGCTTCCCCTGACAGCCTCAAAAATCAGGGACCAGATTATGCTCGACCCCGCCTTGGAAGAGGAGTACGCCCAAGACGCCAGGTTAACGGTTGCAACAGCGGAAGGCGCAATACACGCCATGCAGAAGGGGGGTGAGGGACGCTTCACAACCCAGGAGGTTGAACAAATAATTGATTCAGCCCTTGAGAAGACGCCGAGCATAAGGAAAACCCTCGACATATAAAACCACGTATGGGGGGATTTATATACCTATATCCCCCTTAATATGTGGTTTAATAGAAACAAAAATGTATAGTCACACCAAAAAAGTTGGAAGCGTCGGCAGATACGGACCCCGCGTGGGACGTAAACTCAGATACAGCCTCAGGAAAATAGAGGATGACGCTAAGAAAAGGAACCTCTGCCCCGAATGCAGCCGTAAAAGGCTTAAAAGAAAGTCGACGGGCGTATGGCGGTGTAGGGGCTGCGGCGTGGAATTCACTTCAGGAGCATACATAGTAAAATGACTTACGCATGCATTGAATGTGGGAAGGAGACGGAGTATAAAGACCTCCTCAGAAGCAAACTCAAGTGCACAAAGTGCTCTGAGAAAAGAAGCAACATCTGGGTTAAGAAGCGTTCGGAAGCCCAGATAAAACAAGTCATAGCCAGATGAACACGCTGAGGGTTGACGTGCCCCTAGATAAGGGGGAAGCCGAAGTGGCATTAAACTCCCTTGACCTTGAAGTGCGGAAACAGGATTGGCATAGGTCTAACACCGAATTATCTTATGGAAACGGTTATCTGACCCTCCAGATAACCTCAAAGGATCCAACCGCATTACGGGCGGCTGCCAACACCAACCTCAGGCTTCTTATGCTCTGCCTCAAACTAATATAAGGGAATTAAAGATGGATGTACCAAAACAGGTTCAGGATAAGTTAGCTCAGTTTCAGAATCTGCAGAACCAGCTTCAGATGGTTGCAACCCAAAAACAACAGTTTATGCTTAGAAACGCGGACATAGAGGGTGCAAGCCAGGAGTTGTCTAAAGCAGGGGAAGGCAAAATCTATAGGATGGCGGGCACCCTATTCGTTGAAACCAATAAGGGGGACTGCGAGAAAAATCTGGGTGAGGAGAAGGAATCCAACGAATCCCGGGTGAATGTGCTTGAAAACCAGGAGAAAAAACTCACCCAAAAACTGAATGAATTAAAGGGTGAACTACAGGGTATGTTGGGTCAGGGAAACCAATAAAAAAAAATTTTGTTCCCTTATGAAAACCCATGTGCTTGTGCGTTGGGGGGAATTATTCCTGAAAAGCCCTCAAGTAAAAAAACACATGCAGCTTCTTCTCTCAAATAACATCCGCAAAAAATTAATTAGAAACGGGGTGGAGCCTAAGCTTAACCTTACTCGAGACAGAATAATAATTGAATCAGATAACGCGGGGGAAGCTGCGGCATACGCTTCAGAGGTGTTTGGCGTGCAGTCCACAAGCCCCGCAGTAAAGATTCCGGCGGATAAGGAGAACGTGCTTGCTGAGACCGCAGAA
>WJJK01000131.1 GCA_014729705.1 Candidatus Altarchaeales archaeon
CCCTAATGCAACACGGTATGCCGTGTTTGATGATGGAGATCCGTCATTTCAAACAGATGAAGAGAAATTTACCTGGATGGATGAAGGTGTGATCAATGAGATTTAATCCGTTCAAGAAAAAGAATCCTAAAATCAAAAAAATCACTAAAGAAGAAGCGATTCAGATTCGGGATAAATATCGGAATGAATCTGGCGATCATACAGGGTATCCCTTAAACCAAAAAGATTGTCCTCATGTTTTTGGGCAACTTCCAGGGGAATCTAGTAGGTATGACGTAGATGACATCGCCGAATTTGAAACGATCCTGGAGACCGAAACAGCTGACTGGTTTAGCGAGACGGTCCGTGTGGTATCGGGGGAGTCGCAAAAATGAACACAATGAACGGTTGGAAATTGCTAAACCCGGCCCTTTGCACAGAGCGCCAGGGCAAGTATTTTTCGTATCCTGCCCCGGCACCAGGTCAAAAGTGGTCGGAGTGGATGCGGCATCCGGAGCCGGGTGATCCGGATGGTAACGAGTGTGGCCCTGGTGGGTGGCACATTATGATCACAAAGGGACCAGACGCCAGGTATGCCACCCGCAATTGGTGGCCCTGGTTTGCCCAAGGTCGGGAAGTCTTGGGCCATAGCCGGGAGAAGGCCCGCGTAGTCGAGATAAGGCTGCGCCGGGTAACCCCCCGAGTTTTTTGGCGCATCATCCGCCTTGGTTGGTGTAACGAGGCCGACCTGAGCGGGGCCGACCACAATGAATATACCATTTGGCCCAAAGGGTTTAAGGTGCCAGTATGAACACATACATCTTTTTGGGCAAGTACGGCGAGATAGAGCGAGGCGAATACCCCGATGCCACCGCTGCCCGGCTCCGGGCAGAAGCCCTGGCGCTACAGGGGCCCGGGAAGTCGGTTGAGGTGGCGAGGTGGTAAAAAATGACAGGGTATTGGCTGATGGCAGGCCCGGCATAGTTGAACGCTGTGTTGTGACTGTACAGCCCGGAGGCGAAGATCAAGACGATGCGCTAGAAAATGCAGACGCGTTGATAGAAGAAATTGCTGGGCTTCGGTGTCGTCTCGAAGAGGCCATAAGCGTTCTCGAAGCGGTGCAAATCGAAGATGACTGCAATGACAACGAATCGCTGTCTGACGAATTGTATCGCCTGGTCGATAATACAATCAGAATCGCAAAAAGGCATACTCAGTCAGAATAAGGCAGATTATAATCCCTAAAAAAGCCTCGAATACTATCGGGGCTTTTTTTATTACACTGTAATATATTGAAAAATCCAAATATATGTGTTATGATGTTCTTATGGACAATAGACTTGTTGGAGATTTACTACCAGAAACAGCATCAGATGTTAACGCTACAGCTATCAATGAGTTTCTAGATTCTCAATTTGGTGTTTTGCAAAACAAGATGGTTGCCCAATCCGCTGAAGTTGAGCGGTTGCTAAAGACCGAAGTGGGTGGCCAGGTTATTAAGGCAGCAATGGCCGAATTTTTAGAAACCGCTCGAATTCGATTAGCCCTGCTTTCCGGATTGGCTATGGATACGTTGGAAGATGTTATGTTGGATGACAAACCAGAATCCAAGACAGCAACAGCCAGGGTCCGGGCAGCTGAAACAGTGTTAGATCGGGGAGGATTCCCCAAGATGACCCAGCAGTTTCGAGTTAATGCCGACCTGTCCAATGACGATCAACTGCTACCATCAATGGATGAAGTATTAGCTAACGTTCCTCCCGATCAGGTTTCGATGGTGATGGATCGCTATAAAGAAACTGTACAAATGATTGAAGACCTCCGGGCCGGAGGGCAAATAATAGATGTCACAACCGAAAAAGTGGAACCTGAAAATCAAGAAGAACCGGCCTAGCTCTGTCAGAGCGGGTGGTATTGCCACAATTGCTACCTATACGCTAGATAGAGACTATGTACACACTTATGATGTAAATCATGGTTATTACACTACCCGCAAAGTGCAACCTCTGGGCAGTGTTGTTGCAATGGATCCTATTACAAACAAGGTGGTACCCAATTTTACCTCTTATGGCTTTGGTGAAATTGGAGTTACCCTGAAAGATGCCGATGTCACCGACGTTGATCAGGAAATCGGGGTATTAATTCGAGGGTTTGTCAGGGAAGAGCATTGCTGGGATGATGGCGATTACGGATCTGTTATAGCAGCCACCAAAACAGCTTTGGCCGGTCGGGTAGAGTTTGTAAAAATTAGTAACAGGGGTCTAAAAACTATTCATGGAAAATAACGTTACCTTAGACCCTAAGATTCTAACCACAGACGATGAGAAATGGTATCGGGAAAAGGCCGGGGTTGTTAATGCTCTGTACCAATCGGGCCTAAATTATCCCCAGTGGTCAGATGAACGAGCTAAATATTGGTTTGAGTCAATAACATTTTTTGTAGATCACTTCATTAAGCCCCCTTTGCCACGACCTGAGTTTCATGACGATTGGTATTGGTGGATGGTCAGGGAAAGTGCGTATCTCAACCTGTCACCCCGAGATCACGCCAAAACTACCCTACACAGCATCATTAAACCGGTTTGGGAGATTTGCTGCGACCGTAACATTACCTATTTCATCGTATTTCAGACAACCGATGTGGCCAAGTTGATTTTGTCGCAGATTAAATCCCAGCTAACGGTTAACCCCAGAATCCTGGCCGGCTTCGGGGTTTTTAACCCGATGGATATAGAGCAAGATGAGCGTAAAGTAGATCAGGACTGGAGCCAGTATTCAATCACGGTTAACCGGGATGACTTTTCTATCAAAGATCCGACTGTAGCAGTAGCAGGGTCGTTAACGAACGTGCTATCCCGGCGTGTGGCTCGCCTGGTGGTAGATGACCTCTTGAATGACAAGATTGCCTCATCCCAGGCCGAATCAGAGCGATTGGAACGATGGTATTTCAACGATGTGCAGCCGATTCTTTTATCAGACGGTCAGGAAATTATTACCGGTACCCGTTACCGGAGCGGTGATTTCTACGGTAAGATTATCAAGCTCTCAGAAGAGGGAGGGCTGTATAAAATTTTTGTTGGGGATGCTATCATCAACGAGGCGGCCAGAGAAGTTTTGTGGCCGGAGCGATGGTCATACAAGGCCCTGATGCGACAGCGACAAAAAATGGGCAAGACTCGATTTAACCGTAACTATCGCAACTGGGTTATATCTGATGAGGATTCAGTGTTCCCGATGATTTGGTTCAAAGGTGGCACTGATGAAAAAAGCGGCCTGGGTTATCCGGGTTGCTATGACAATAGCCTGGTACTCGGGATAGGACCAAAGATTAATAAGCGTCGCTGGTTGCGATACGTAGCAATTGGAGTCGATCCGGCTATTGGGACCAGCCGGGGAAGCAAGTTTTTCGGGATGGTTGTTTTGGGCTTGGATACCAGGGGGCAACTTGTAATTGCTGATATGGTTCGCCGGCAACTTGGATTTGTAGCCCAAAAGCGATTGGTAGTCGAGATGTCACAATTCTGGAAGCCCAATTTTGTAGTGGTTGAATCTAACTCTTACCAAAAAGCTCTCACCGAAGGGTTAGGGGAAGAATCCAGGTTTGTACCTGTAGTACCCTGGTTTACAACCGGCTCTACCAAACACAAGCCGGACATTGCTCTTCCGGCGATGGATGTCCATTTTGAGCAAGGTCGGTTTCGGATTCCGAGAGGTAACAGGGATTCGGAAGAGAAAACAGACATGCTGATTGAAGAACTACATTTTTGGGGCCGGCATGATACCTCTGACTTGGCTATGGCCCTCTGGTTTGCTTTTGAGAGAATCAGGCCGGAGTTGGAACGATTGGGAATCCTTCCCCCTCTGGAAGATATGATTTTCGGAGATCGTAGGGCAAGAGAACAGCAGGGGATGGTGGGGGTATCAGGGCATATTCTACCAAAATCGACAGTTAAACATATTCGGCGTATGGCCAGTAATGCCCCACTTAGCCATTTGTCGGTACTCGCCAAAAGGAAATCACGCCATGAACATCGTAAACACGCTCGAAGCCGCTAAAGAGATGGCCCAAATGCAAATGCCTGCCCGATATCGGGTAAACAATAAATCGTTTTTCCAGCGAGCGATTCAGTTTTTGAAGCCCGGTCCAAAACCTGTTACCAAACAGGTTACTTATCGGGTTCCAGGGACTAACCTGGCCAGCACACTTCTGAAAATCGGGGAACCCAAACAGGGACGTATCGACTTTCAAACAATGGAGGTTATGCGTCATCATCCGATGATTAAGCTGGGATTGATCGTGCGTTCTGCTCCAATTTTGGCTGCATTAAAGCAAGCCCGAGCCGAATGTCAAGATCGCAATATTGCTGAATTTGTTAAGAAAACTTTTATTAAAACCTGGCTTCAAAAGGTGGGTAATACAACCGTGGTACCATCCTATATTTATGGGGTGGCCCCCCACGAAAAAGTATGGCATACGGTGCCGGTAGACGTGCGGTACACGGATGAGGAAGGGAACGAACAAACTGCGTATCAGGGGGATGCCCTGATTTACAAGAAAATTAAATTTGTTCATCCCAAGACGCTTGACAAGTTTATGATCGATGAAGAGGATGACTTTGCCGGATTTCAACAAAAGAAACGGCCTGGGGATGCCAATGAACGCATTGTGGAACCCTGGAAATCATTTGTTTATACCAATAAGTTCATCTACGCCGGGATGTGGGGTGAAGCCGAACTGGATGATGTCTATGCCTATTGGTACTACTCTGAATTTTTTGGAGCTCTCAGAGCGGATTATCTGAGATTCCGCACTATTCCCCCCATTGTGGGCCATGCTCCGGTTGGTATCAGTGTTGATGATGACGGTACCGAAATTGATAACATCTCTTATGCCGGTGAAATATTGCAGAAAGCTCTTGAAAACCTGGTTGTGGTGTTGCCCTTTGAAACAGATGATCGGGGCAATCAAATGTGGGGTTTCCAGGAGATGGATTTTGGTGTTAAGGGGCAAGAGATTTACACCCGAGCCATTGAAGAATTGGATGTAATGATTTTGAGAGGTCTAATTGTCCCCGAAAGGACCGTCACTCAAAATATGGCTGCGGTTGGGAGTTATAACCAGGCTGAAATTCACGCTGAAATGATGTTAGAATTTGCCAAGACTGAGCTTGATCGTTTTATTGATGCCTGCAATACGTGGTTGATACCACAATTGGTAGAAGATAATTTTGGAGCTAATGCCCCTCGTTGCGAAATTCGAGTATCGGCTTTACCGGAAGCCCTGCTCGCTAAGCTGCACAATATCGTGATTACATTGTTGCAAAATGATAAAACGGGGATCTTGAATCAACAGGTAGATTTTACCGAATTGTTGAATATCCTGGATATTCCCTGGAAAATAAGCGGAGGTTTCCCGGAGCCGGTTCTGCCGGATGATGATACCCCGGAAGAGGAACCAGACGAGGAAGAGTAAACAATAGTCCTCCATATTTAATTCCTACCTAAAAAAAATTGGGGGGCCGAAGCCCCCCTTAAAAATGGAGTGTAGTGGCCGCAAAGCGACCTCTAAGGTTTCCCCCTAGCGTTAGCATTGCCTCATATGAGGGATCGTTGGGTCGGTTACGCTTCGCATCAAACGATGGTCAGTCATTCGCCTCTACGACCAGGGCTGGATGTGTGACTGCATCCATTAAATAGAATTATACCATGAACTTGACTTGGTGTCAAGGTGGTGTTATACTATTGGTATGGATGAAATTAGATTCACCTTACGATTACCTATACAACTTCATAGGGCAATTGTTAGACTTGCTAAACGAAACCATCGTTCAATGAATTCGGAGATTATCATTGCGATAGAGAGGGCTTTAGATGGAAACACAATTTCTGACAGCGGTATTCAAAATTCACAACCCCAGCAGTTGGCGCAAGAAAGTGTTGGACAAGACGATTAGGGAATACACAGCTAATGTCAAATCGTTGCTATTTTGGGCTGAAGCAAACCTGGAGCATCTTGAACAAAATGGGGTTAACAAGCGGGGGAAGTACACGGCTCGCACCTTACAGCAAATGCTTCCTCCCCCGGCCCAGGCAACGATGGCTTCTGCCTTGAAAGCCGGATTAGTTAGCAATGTGGCTATGATGCTGGCCAGTTATCTATCTTTGAAAAATAGCGATAGCCAGGATACAACCGGATTCCCGAAAATCCTTGAAAAAAATGGTTTAGGGTATTCTTTGGCGTTGGATCGATTTACAAAACTCTACCTTGACAACGATGTTACAACTTCCAAAGAAGAGGCTGAAAGGGTAGAGGATGTAGCCAGGGCAGAATTAATGCGGCTCTCCAAAAACAAGTCTCTTCCAATCCACTTTTGTCGCAGCCGGGATTTTACCATCCTGGTTGACATCAAACAACAGAGGTTGTTTCTGTATCTAAAACTCACTTTAAGTGGTGACCCTGATAACCTGCAAACCAATATTGACGGTGAAAACTTGGTTGATATTTCAACTGGAGAGATTTTTACCAAACGATCTGGTGTTGGCGTCCTGTTTCCTCTTGAAGTCGGTAAAAAGGGCTGGCTTTACGATCAATTCATTGTCCCCTCTGTTAAACAAAGAGCGCACCCTAAAGCGGCTAAGTTAATCAGAAAAAACGATGAGTATTTTTTGCACGTTTCGTTTGCGTTCGATTGTCCGGATCCGTATGAACCTGAAAGCTATCTGGGTGTAGATCGGGGGGTTTTCTTTACGGCATCTTATGCTGTGGTAGATCAAACAGGTGCAGTAATAGATAAGGATCGACAACCTGATGGATATAGAGATGCTAAAATCACAGCCGGCAAAAGAGTTCAGGACAAACAGCGCAAGGGTCAACGGGTAACCGCTAAAGACTATCGAGGTAAATACCTGGATAGCTTTTTGCATATTATTACTAATCGCTTGGTTGAAGTAGCGTTGCAGCATCAATCAATGATTGTGATGGAAAATTTGAATATCAGAATCCGGGGAAAATTTTATAAATCGGCCTGGAAGAAACTTCATTGGATTGTAGAATACAAGGCTAAGTTGGCCGGAGTGCCAATTAAAAAGGGTGGTGTGTGGGCGGCTTACACTTCAAAGCTTTGTATTCATTGTGGGGAAATTGCTGATAGACCGGAACGGGATACAGTTGTTTGTTCTTATTGCGGCCATACTGAACACGCTGATGAGGCGGCGGCTGTTAATATCGCTCGTAGAGCAATGTATCGCAAAAAAGAGTGGGGTGGTACAGATAAGAAACCTGGAGATTGGCGGGCGTTTCACCGCAGCTTCGCAAATGAAGCGGGTTTTGTGACAAAAATTGATTTGCGACAAGAGAAGCGACTTGAACAATTGTCTTTGTTTTAAGAGGTGCTATAATCGTTTCTAAGCCGTTTTTTGACGATTTTTGGCCTGTGACAACCAGATTTTTTCAAAAAACGATGGGTTTCAAGTGGGTGATTGGAGTGTAGGGGAGTGTGACTCACTCGAAAATGACAAAAAATCATCTGTAAATTTGGTTTCAAGTGGGTGATTGGAGTGTAGGGGAGTGTGAC
>WJJK01000132.1 GCA_014729705.1 Candidatus Altarchaeales archaeon
CCTTCTACATGCAGACCTTCGGGAAGACTCTTAAGAGAGGTGCATCCTCTGAGGTCTAGGCTTCTTTCTACATGCAGACCTTCGGGAAGAGTCTTAAGAGAGGTGCATCCGAAGAGGGATAGCCATCCTCCTACATGTAGGTTTTCAGGTAGACTCTTAAGAGAGGTGCATTCGGAGAGGGATAGGGCTCCTCTTATATGCAGACCCTCAGGAAGACTCTTAAGAGAGGCGCATCCATAGAGGTTTAGGGCTCCTTCTACATGGAGGTTTTCCGGTAGACTCTTAAGAGAGGTGCATCTGTATAGGTCTAGGCCTCCTTCTACATGCATCCCAGAGGGAGCCTTACCTGAAAGGATGAGTCTTTTTGCTTCATCTGAGGATACTGTGTTTTTCATAGAGCCTCCTCGAGTCTCCTATTGAAGACTTCTTGGTAGTACCACTTGAGTCCCATGTAGAGAGGAAGATCCTCGTATGGGATTTTCTCTATGAGTTCTGGGTTACAGTAGAGAGTCTCTTCTACATGGATGCTGTATGGCAGACTTTTAAGAGAGGCGCATCCGTTGAGGTGTAGGTCTCCTCCTACATGTAGCCCTTCAGGTAGACTCTTAAGAGAGGTGCATCCATAGAGGTTCAGGTTTCCTTCTACATGCAGACCTTCGGGAAGACTCTTAAGAGAGGTGCATCCTCTGAGGTCTAGGCTTCTTTCTACATGCAGACCTTCGGGAAGAGTCTTAAGAGAGGTGCATCCGAAGAGGTCTAGCCATCCTCCTACATGCAGACCTTCAGGTAGAGTCTTAAGGGAGGCGCAGCCTTCGAGGGATAGCCATCCTCCTACATGCATCCTAGAGGGAGCCTTACCTGAAAGGATGAGTCCTCTTGCATCATCCGGGGATACTATTTTCATACTAAATATCTTCCTTCCAGGGCACCTTGAAAGTACCTGCGGGCGGCGCGTGTGAGCCACTTATGCTCCAGGTAAAATGGGAGCTCGGTGTATCTGAGTTTGCGGATGAATGGTGATGGGGAGTATCATGAAACCTCCTTATGGGAGGTAGTGAGCTAGGATCTCTTTCACCTCTCCTCTGGATGAGCCTTTAGCAGCGATAGAGCGGCGTACTGAGAATGAGTCGATTTTTGTGGCTTTCCCGAATATTTCTCGGGCGAGCGGGGTGTCATGGTTGGAGATGATGACGGGCACACCGATATCTCGAGCTATCTCGGCGCAGGCAGCTAGGTCTTTCTGAGACTCTAAGCTGAAGCCTCCTGCAGTATACGACGTGAAGTCCGCGGTATCAGTAAGGGGCAGGTAAGGCGGGTCGGCGTAGACGACGTCTCCTAGGGCGAGCTCCTGGAAGACTTCTCTGAAGTCTTTTACAGTGAAGTTTGCGATACCGTTGAAGTGCTCCAGGAAGTGGCGCATTTCCTTCTCAGGGAAGTAGGGAGCTTTATACTTGCCATACGGGACATTGAATCCGCCTTTGGAGTTCACGCGCCAGAGACCATTGAAACAGTGTCTATTGAGATAGAGAAAAGCCTCCGCAGTGTGATTTCCATTGAAATCTGAACGGATTTTCTCAAATTCAGAGTGCGTGTTGCGGGCGGGAGCGTAGTAGTCTTTGGCTTGCTTGATGAGCCAGTCACCTTGTGCATCCAGTTGGGTATAGAATTGGATGAGAGGTTGATTGGCATCATTGAGCCAGTAACGCTCGTAGCCTGGTGCGTTCAGGGATACGGCGCAGGAGCCACAGAAAGGTTCTACGAGACGGGACCCGGCAGGAAGAGCCTCAAGGATCCTCGGGACGAGCCTGGTCTTACCACCAGCCCACTTCAGGATAGGTTTGTGCATAGTATTTTCCCCCGTAAGTCTCTGTGGCTCCTTGTGTTATCTGAGTGAGTGACTAGGATAGTGCATAGTAAGGAGATGATATGGCCCTCATCTCCCCGAGAGATTAGTCTTTGGCAAGATAGTCGAGAGCTTCCTCCATGGTTTTGTGGACGACGAGCTTATCAGACGTGAATGCATTGTAGGCATCAAGGAGGATCTTCTTGATCCCTACGATACCGATAGCAGCGGCTTTGCTACGCCTTTTGGATATGAGCTCCTTGCCGTACTTCTTTGCGAGTTCGATATATTCCTTGGTAGCGAAAGCTCCTCGGAAATCATCCAGAGTCCTGAGGTTATGGTACCTCCGAAAGTACTTCATAGCCTCTTCGAGGACGGCGATCATATTACCCCAGGAGCAGTCTTTGGAGTCGATGTAGAGGATGCGTATTCCTTTGTGCTCTATGAAACGTACACGAGAGGCAATTTCTTCCGGGGTGAGGGTTACATCTTTTGGGTCCATGGGTACTCCTTTGTTTTGGTGTCTGTATGTTTGTAGACGATCTGTACGCTAGAGTATCTATTCCATGTTCGACTCCTTGATGTATGAAGAGGGACCCCGATCCATGGTTCGGGGTCCCTGAGGGCCGGTACCCAACCGGCCTGCGCGTTGACCAGACGCGCTTACGTTATCGGTTTCGACGCATCCTTGACAGTATCCGCGGCCTGCGTCGCGATCTTCTTGAACTCCTTGACCGTCTCTTCGGGAAGTTCATACTGGAGTTTCTCTGTACCCTTCTTCACAGTCCATACCGTTTCCCGGCGGAAGAACTTTTTGATACCGTCTTTGCCCAGGAGCTTGAAGAGAGTGGCGGAGAGTTCCTTGCGCAGAGCTTCGTTGTTGAGGATTTCCTTCTTGATACCGATGGTGGTGAGCTCCTCGAACAGCTTATCGAAGTCTTCTTGCCCGATCTTCTCGATGAGAGCCTCTCGAGTTTTCTTGTCGTTGAGGTCGAGTTCTTTGGAGACAGACCACTTGTCATTCTCGGAGACATCGACGGCGTACTCAGTCTTCTGACCTTTGTTGCCCATAAGGCGATAGGTCTTCTGATAGTCTCCCTGGCGGGCGTTGTCGGTACGAACGAGTCCTACGAAGAACCGTACGACATCCGCGGCTTCTGCTGCAGCTTCTTCCGCGGCCTTCTTCGTTTTGAGCTTCTGGACGTAGTCGGTGATAGCGGCTTTGACTTTGATGTCCTCGGCGGACGTCTTGCCATCGGTTTCGCGTTCGACCTCGATGACGGTGTCTGTGGGGTCGATGGCCCGGATGGCGGATTTCTTGCCAGAGGGAGTCTTGACGTCGACGTCAGCCTTTGTGAGAGCTCCTTTGAGGCCTTTGACTGTTGCTGCTGCCATAGAGTGCTTCCTTCTTCTAAAGGGTGGTCACAGGAATTTCTCACGCATCTGAAGCGCAGATACTTTGCGAGCCAGGCGGTGAGACGTTTTGACACAGATATACATGATAGTGAGTAGAAGTATCTCAGTGATAAAGAACGACGTGAAAGGTTTGCCTGCGTGGACAGCAAGGGGGTAAATCACATAGGGCCACCAAACGAAACCTGAGAATCTCTGTGAGGCTCCCATATGTACGAGGACACTTATCAGTGCGAAGAAAGTCAGCACGATAGGTAGTACGTACCCGAGTATCGGGATAGCCACACCATTGATAAGCTCACGTCCGAGGCTTGACACGACAAGCTCCAGAGTGATATCCTTGATGGGACCTTCCGCGAATGCAGGTCTTACGTGACCCTGCACACATGTTTCGGCTTTGTGTCCACGAAGCAGCTGTGGGATGCCATCCAGGAATGCACCTTCGTCCCCATACAGCTTATGATTACCCCATAGACCCTGTACTGAGTGGCGGATAAGGGTCGTGAGGTCGTGTCCTTTATCCCTGTCGAAGTACAGGACACGTCCTTTGGCGTCGCGTGTGGCGTCGCGTGCGGCATACTCCAGGATGAAAGCAGAGCCTTTTAGGGAGACCTTGTACTGGACTGTGACGCCTACGGAGTGCTTTGCTGTCGGTCGAGCTTTCGCCAGGGGTCCGGTGGAGGTATCTTTTTTGAGGGTCTGCGGGATATTCTTGGTCGTAGCGCGAGCGATATAGTTATCGGATACAGGATGGACATCGCCGGTTTTGGGGTCGAATACATCTGTAGGGGATCCCATCTTATACCAGTCCTCGTTGTGCTGCTGGACCGTGAGGTTGTAGCGCTCGAACTCAGCCATGTTGGTTTGAAAGAGGACATCGACCCATACCATACCGTGCTCCATATCTTTGGCGCGGAGACGGGTCTTCATACCAGCAGCGACATCGATCATAAATGCACTGTCGGTGGTGGTAGTGCAGTGCTCTTGCTGATAAAGAGTCTCAAGGCGCAGGTCGTACGTGGGCCATGAGAGTATTTTGTCGGCGAAAAGCTGTGTAAGGTTTTGATCCTTCACATCTTCGACGGTCACGGGGGTATTACGAGCCGTAGCATCTGCGGACTGCTCCGTCAGTATCTGCTCCCACTCATGCATAAGTTGTGCATCAGACATATTTGTCACCCCCTAATTTGCTATTGGAAGAGACAGGAGGGTCTCGCATCTACGAGGTATCGATGACCCTGTAGCCAGGGAGTCGGGTGAGTGCCCGCGAGTAGGCGAATACCGGCTCCAGTCAAAAAGTGCTGGACAAAGGCTCAACCTTACCGCGGGCCAAAAATCTCACCGAGGTAGAATGTGATACGAGACCGTCCTGTTTAATATACGATCGAGAAGACTATGTATAAACTACTTCTTCGACCGCTTGCGACCCTTCTTGGTGGGACGCTGTTCACCCTCAGCCTTGAGCTGCTGGGCGATCTGGTTCACGAGCGGAGCCGAGCAGTCAACCTTACGGGCGATGGCACTCTGAGAGAGTGCTGAGTGGCGGAGATACCACTTGACAGCTCTGGTACGACTCTTGTACTTGCAGTTCCCGATCTTCGTTTCGATCCAGGTGGTTTCGGGACGTGGCATAAGTATGCCTCCTTTGGTTTGAGTTGTAAGTACGTGAGACATTCTCACTTGTTCTCATTACGCCTACTAATATACAAAAATAAAACCAGTTTGTCAACACTTATTTGAAGAAAATTGCGATGTTTCTTACCGCCCTCACTCTCCTTTCTCGAGTCTTTCTTTCACGCGGTCTTGTGCCTCCGGGCAGAGTTCAGGGTCGTCGAGGTGCTCGGGGAGGTCTTCGAGCTTCATGGCGTTCACCTCGTCGATGGCATTCCAGACCTGAGACTCTACCCAGTCCCAGTATCCCTGGCGCGTACAGTCTCCAGCGGCTTCGATGGCCCAGTCCCTTGAGAGGAACTTGGGATGCTTACCCCACGTGCCTCCGTACTTTTCACGGAGGGCTTCCGCTGCGGTGGGGTCAGATTCGATGATAGGCATTACCTCTCCTGGAAGTATCTGGCGATGGCGGTGGAGATGACGTCCCAGTTGATACCGACATCGGCGTCGTGATTCCTATGCAGAGAGGCGAGGATCTCTCTGGCATCGTCTTCGGTTATCTCTACGAGGTCGTTACCGGCTTGTGTCATTACATCCTCGACGTCCCATACGACATGCATCTCATCCTTGACCTTCTCTTTGCACACATCGAGCGCACGCTGTTTGTCGAAGGGTTGGACGAGGTTAGCCAAAACGAGGGCTTCGATGATCTTTTGTAGCCAATTCTCATTCATGCGGATCTCCTATCCTTTCCAGATGATGTTAAAGAAAGGATGTCCTTTGTCGAGGACATCCGTGTCTTCGGCGATCTCCGGACAGAGCTCCGCCGGGTAATACTCTTCGTCATTGGGGTCATACAGTGTGAGGTCGCACTCAAGCTGCTCCTCAGTAAGAGCCTCAAGTGCCTTTTTTGAGATCGCGGTACGTCATAGAATCTCCTTTCATGCGGGGTTACTTCCCAAGTTCGAGTCTCCACGCTGCGATGAGTGAAGGAAGCTGTCGTGCTATGCCTTTACTTCCCAGGTACATAGGTACATCTTCCAGAGGACACATAAGAACTTCCCAAGACACCCTGTCTTGACCCTCCCTCAGGATACGTTGTATCCTTTTGTCTCTCCAGGAGGCAGCGATAAGCATGTTGTGCAGGCCCCAGACGTACTCTTCAGGAGGTCTCTTGTTGTTGATCTCAGCAAGACGTTGGTAGTCCTTTCTCGTGAACCCGGAAGGTGTATAGTCCTCTTCTCGATTCATGAGTCTCCTTTCACTTACCGATCTGCAATCGCCAACTTAAAATACTCTTGATTTCATCATCGGAGTTGTGGATAAGAAGAGGGATATTTTCAAATGGCGTGACATACATCGAGAGATAGGAAGAGCATGCTCTGAAGGCTGTGCGTACAAGACTAGGGTCATACTTGAGCTTCTTCAGATAGTACGGGGAGATATCCTCTATACTTAAAGAGCTCAAGTCTTTTTTGGTGTAGTGGTCATCAGACTCTATTTTGATGTCACAGGGAGAGAAAGGCCCGTACTCGCTTATATCTATACGGTTTTTCTTACGCCAGTTCATGTACCCGTATTTCCCTTCTCTCTTCCATTCCCAGTCTTTTGGTGCGTTGACCCAGTACACGGTAGAGTCCCAGACACGGATAGTTCCTACGTCACAGTCGATTTCATATACGTAGTCGAAGTTCCCTATCTGTCTTATACTTAAGCCTAGGTCACAGAGCGCACCCATATCCCCCGAGTACTCGATCAGCTCTGGCATCACGCATTCTGGATATCCTGATGAGCTTATCCCATAGTAGAATCTCAGCCCATTGCTGGGCTGAGATATGATCAGATTAGCGCGAGTGGACATGTGACCCTAGACACTCGCTACGACTTTGACCTTAGCGTTCCGGTACACAGCTCCCTTTTCCTTTTTGAGGTATGCGCGTACCTTCCGTGCTGCTTTGCGTGCTTCGTTATAGCTGCGATATCTCCAGTCGATATCACGAGCACATCCGAAACCGCTTCCAGAGGATTCCTTCTCCAGCAGGTTCTCCAAACGTTCATCGAAGTTGAGGTCGCTACTGAATTCGGGTGTGTCTTCGTACGAGACCATAAGTACAGGCATGTTGGTACTCCTTGGTTAATAAGAGTTGATACGTTCGCAGAGATCGTCGACCTCTTCTTCTGTAGGACGCTTGCCATCTATCAAAGGTACTGCGGGACATCCGTGCTGCTGATAGAAACGCAGGGCCATGAGTACATGGGCGACATCCTGATCACTGAGAAGTACTGGTTTTACTCCCATTCATTCCTCCTGTGTTGTGGGTTATGTAGTCCAGGTCAACCGATAATCACCGTAGTCTTCGATTGGAGTAGGCTCATTGCCATTGACGGATACATACCGGTTAGGTAGTATTTGTACGTCCGTGTAGCGGTGCCATTCTCCATCAGAAAAGACCTCAAGTATTGGTTTTGCTCTCACTCATGCCACCTTTCTGAGGGCTTTCTCACGAGCCTCTTGGATGTGTTTGGTGTCGCCGCGCTGCTTGCGGTTCTTCTTGATGGTGTCATACTTCATCGGACGCTTGCCCGTCGCTATCTGGAAGTTCTGCAGCTGGTGGGCGTAACAGTCCGGACAGTTGTACTTGCAGACACCGGATGTGGAGAGGTTCACGGAC
>WJJK01000133.1 GCA_014729705.1 Candidatus Altarchaeales archaeon
ATTTGGTTCTCCGATATTGAGGTCTCCTTTCCTGAGAATCAGTCTTCCCAGCATTTCCAGCGCGTCCCTATCCCCCTCGATAACCAGCCGGCATAGTTTTCTGATCTCGCTATCCATATTATCCCCGTATTTTCTGGTCTTTTCATGTTACCGTTTTTTGGTTAGATCAGGCATCGAATTTATTGATTCGCCGCATTTAAATCTGCCCCACAAGTGTTTCTACAGGAGGTACAGAGAAACACGGCCCCGCGGAAAATATCCACGAGGCCTTCTCTCTCGAAACGTAGATGTTTTCAGCTATCGAGAGCTTCTACGATCTCTTGCTCTTCATCGACGACTCCTACAGGAGTCTCTTCTACTTCAGGTTCTTCTACTTCAGGTTCTTCTACAGCGGACTCTTCCTCAAGTTTTTTCCGCTCGATAAACTCCCGAATGAAATTACCAACACCTTCCTGTTCTACCTTGATGATGGATTCGAGGATTTGGTCACTCGAACCATACCTTTCACAGGCAAGCTTGGCTCGCTTTCTCCAATGAGGAGAAAGATCCCAATCAATTCCGACATCCGTTCGGATGAAATCCGACTCCTCCGCTTCTTCTGCGGAATCTTTCCTTTCTTCGGGAATTGCCGCCTTACCGACCCAACCCTCATCTTGAATTTCTTCTGGAGTCCCACCAGCCTCCAGAATCCTTTGCCTTCTTCTTTCAGCAGCCAGCCTGGTTGCGGCCTCCCGGGATTCTCCTGTTTCTTCATCAGTAACTTTTGGAAGTGGGTAGTGGTCACCGGAAGAAGCAGCATCCGGAAAAACATCGTCGATGTTCTGGCCAGCCCTACCCACTACTTGGGTCTCAGGGACCACGATTTCTTTGACGGTTCCCCGATTGGCCTCTCTTTGGATCTTTTGAGACTCCAAACCAGTCTCAACCTTGAAGTCATTTTTGCTAGGTTTACTCATCCTGGCAATAACCACGCCATCCGAGCTATCAGCGGCAACCTTATTCACAGTCAAGGAAGAGGTCTCACGGAGAGGTTTTTTCTCTCCCTGAAAATGACCGACAACCCGTTCCTCATCCTGAACAGTCACAAGCGAGAAGTCACTCTCTTTGCGATCTGACTTAGTCATATCAGCCGGACGCATTTTACCAACAGCAGATTCTGCAACATAACTCGAACCCGTGTCCTCCGGCGGCACAAACCATCCCTTCTTAACAGCTCCCTTCAAAGTCCCCAAACGATAGCGGGCACCATCAATGATCAGAATGTGGCCGTCATATTCAATGACGTCATCTTCCTGAATCGTGGTAGGTTCTCCGTCAAGAGTGACTCGAATATCATGAATTGCACGAAGGGTATGAAACTCACCCTTTCTGAATTTTATCTCTGTCATAGCCTCAATTACCTCTGGTTGGAATACCTTTTAGCCAAAAAGTATAAGCGCCGACCTATACAATACAAACAAAGCTTAAGATTTTTTGTAGCTTATGTAAAAAAGCTAAGAACGAGGGATTTCTTCCATAATGGTTTTCACTCTCCGATAAGGATAGGAATCCTCCCCCTCCAAGAAAAAAGTAGTGTTTGCTAACCCCTGAGCTTCAAGAAGCTTATACCTGACATAGTCCCCATCAGGACACATCCGATAATAATTCATCCCGGTAAAATTCTCGACAATCTGGTTCATATAGGTCTCAGTAATCGGGACCTCATCCCAAACACGAACGACCATATTCATCGTATAGCCACGCATTTCCCACTTGGTCCGGAAAAGGCTTCGAACGGGAGCTGCACAGGGGAGAAAAAGCAGGAACAGAAGAAACCAGAGACTAAAGAAAGAGAAAAGAGAGAAAAGGGAAAGCAAAACCAAAATTTGAGGAGACAGGTAAGAGAGAGTAAACCAGAATCCTTTTGTCCTTCGGTCCCACAAATGGACAAACTCATGACATAAAGTATAAAAATACCGCCCGTAATCCTTCTGCAACTTTTTTTTACTTACAAAATATATGGCTGGATATAAGGTGGTGGTAAACCCTGTCATGAAAGTCTTATTGAAAAAACCTACAATTTTGGCTACCGCCCGTATTTTCCAGTCCTTAGTCGTATCCTTGTAGTCAATCTTGAAGCCCGGAATCTCTTTTTTTATCAGTTCTTCAAGTGCTCGGAACCTTTTCTCGTCTACCGTAGTCATTAGCTCCCCCAAAAAAAAACCAATTAGGTACCAACCGTCTCCTATTTGATTTTTATTGAAAAGCTAAATTCAGCGAGGTCGTCTAACCTCTCGGCCCATGTTCAGATGCCTGTTTACATATTCGATGGCATCTGCATAATAATGCTCTCCTGCTTTCCTTAAAACTTTCATATCTCTCATAACTCGGTGCCGGACCAATCCCTGGCTGTAACCAAATTTCTGAGCAACCACACTCTGAGAAGAAGTCTTCAACAACCACAGAATAACCTCAGCATCCTGTGTCGAAAGATGCTCCTCCAGATCCCTCATCACATCTCTGTCACTGAAGGTGCCTAGATTATTTCGGAAAGAGAGTCTCTCCCATCCTTTAGACAATCGGTAACAGACCGTTGGCTGACTAACCTTAAAATAGGAGGCAATATCGTTCTGAGTAAAGCCATACAGGTAACTCAAAAGAAAAACATCCCGCTCAAAAGCCGGAAGCACATCGAGCATTTCAATGAAAGTCTTGTACA
>WJJK01000134.1 GCA_014729705.1 Candidatus Altarchaeales archaeon
GAGTCAAAGAAAATCAAATCCCAGATAAAAAAGGAGATCAGCAAAGCCAGGACGGAGATAAAGAAAACCGTCAGGAAAAACCCTGAGGGCAGCGCCGCCGCGACTGCGGTAACAGCAGTCATAGTGGGGGGCGTGATAACGCGGCTTTTGAAGAAATAAAAAAAAAAGGAAACAAAGGAAAACATGCCTTCAAGAAAGAAAAAAGAGTCCAAAACAGACATTCCCCTTGGAAAAAGCTTTGACGTTTTGGACTCAGTTCTTACCTTAATCTACAGCTACGCCAAACGTAAATACGAGCTTGAAGAGAAGATAGAGGAGATTAAGGAGGAAACGGAGGACCGGGTCGAGGAGTTGAGGGAGGAGGCTACAGTCGCAGCCTACGACGCCAAGAAAGCCCTTCTCCGCACTGTGATTGAAACTATTTTTCTAACAACAGGAATATTATCCCTGATTTTAGGGGTGCTTTTGATAATCAGAAAATACATGCCCCTTGAACACGTGCTCGTGGCTTACGGCCTTTTAATAATACTTGTGATACTTGTTCAGATGAAAACCCACCCCCAATATCCAAGATACAAGTATGAACCAATGCCAAGACACAGAAGACACTGACTTTTATTTAATATAAATCTTTTTTCTTCCTTAATCACTTTCCAATGGATTTTTTTTCAGAAATAAGTGCCCTCCTATCTGAAGGGCGTATTAATTCCAAAAAAGACCTTGACTCAGCTAAACGCGTGTTAGCGAAAAAACATGGGTTGAAAAGATATCCCAAAAACAGCGAGATACTGAATCGATTGAATAAAAAGCAGAGACAACGTTTCCTCGGGCTTCTTCAGAAGAAACCTACGCGCACATTGTCGGGTGTGACTGTGGTGGCCGCCATGACTTCCCCCAGCAAATGCCCTCATGGCAGGTGTTTGTTCTGCCCGGGAGGTCCGGATGAACACGTCCCCCAAAGTTATACCGGCAAGGAGCCTGCGGCCAGACGAGCAATCGAATACGGATTCGACCCCTATCTTCAGGTGACTTTCAGGTTGAAGCAGTTGGATGAGATTGGGCATCCGACAGACAAAGTGGAGTTGATTATCATGGGGGGGACGCTGACTGCGCGTTCAATAGACTATCAGGATTGGTTTGTGAAACAATGCCTAAGGGCATTGAACGATTTCTCAGAAAACAAAAAAACCATAGAACAACAGGGAAGTAAGTATTTTATTGAACACAACAACAGAGTGGAATTTATGTTCCGAGAGGCTGTGCAAAAAATCAACGAGAAGGCAGATACTAGGTGTGTTGGAATAACCTTCGAGCCGCGGCCCGACTGGTGTTTGAAGCCCCACATAAATCACATGCTTGATTTAGGTGTGACACGGGTTGAGGTTGGAGTGCAGAACCCAGACGACAGCATATATGAGGAGGTTGACCGGGGTCACAGTGTCTTGGATGTAGTTAATGCGACCAAGCAAGTCAAAGATTCGGGGTTGAAGATCGGATACCACATGATGCCTGGGATTAGGGGGGTTGACTTTGAACTGGACATTATGGGTTTCAAGAAAATATATTCGGATGATAGATTTAAGCCGGATATGGTGAAAATCTATCCCTGCATCATAGTAGGTGGCACCGAATACCATAGTAGGTGGAAGGCGGGGGAGTTCACTCCCCTGACAACGGATCAGGCGGTAGAGATAATCGTTGAAGCCAAAAAGCTGATGCCAAAGTGGATGCGCACGATGAGGATTATGAGAGACATTCCAAGCAACCTCGTTGAAGCAGGTATTAAGTCAAGCAACCTAGGGGAGTTGGTGTATGAGAGGATGAGGCGGGAGAGAGTTAAGTGCGGTTGCATAAGGTGCCGGGAGGTCGGCAGACACTTGAAGGAGGGGATACACCCCGACGTGGATAACATAAAATTGTTGTGCGAAGAATACAGCGCTTCAGGGGGTAGTGAGTTTTTCATCTCATTTGAGGATGTGGAAAAAGACATATTAATCGGTTTCACGCGTCTTAGGATACCTCATAAACCTTTTAGGCGGGAAATCAGTGAAGACTCCGCCCTCATAAGGGAGGTGCATGTTTATGGGCCCGCCGTTGAAATCGGCGAGAAACCCGTATACGAGTGGCAGCATAGGGGTTACGGCGGAGAGCTTGTGCGGGCAGCCGAAGAGAAAGCCCTTGAGAGGGGATACAATAAAATCCTGGTGACTTCAGGCATAGGCGTGAGAGACTACTATCGCCGGCTGGGTTATGAGAGGCGGGGAGTCTATATGGGGAAGGAATTAAAGAGGGCTTAAGTTTAGCATAAACCCGATCAGACTCTCAAACAAAGGTAAAACGTTCACGAAGAAAAGAAGCCCTATCATCGTCTGAGTACCCCAGAACACTCTTTCATAATTCTTTTCACCTAAGTTAAGAAGGTCAAGCACCTCCTTATACATCCTGCCTCCGTCGAAGGGTAGGAGCGTCACCCAATTCACAAGGGCTATGTTGAAGTTGAAGAAAAAAACCCAAAACAAGGTGTTGGCTGAAAACCCTAAAGCAGAAACCACATCCTCTCCGCCTAATCCGGTGTACACAATATTCTCGGTGAGATAAACCCCCAGATAACCTTTGGATTCGTCTTCGGGGTTTTCCGCGGCAATTAATGTGACCGATCCTTCGCTGGTGTTTAGGGTTACCTCATCGCCTGGATTTATTTTTTTGCTTTCATTCATGAAATCCTCAAAGTCCTCGATTGATTTACCGTTAAACTGATGGATTACCGTGTTTTCTGTGAGCGCTTTCTCAGCGGGATAGTCTTCCATCAAGTCAACCACCTTCACCCCCTCAGTCTGCATTAAATCAGGCATCACAAAAC
>WJJK01000135.1 GCA_014729705.1 Candidatus Altarchaeales archaeon
CGGGGTACGTTGAACACCGCCTCGTCGGTGCGGTCAAGACCCGGGAGAAGCCTGGCCTCCTCCTTAGCCTCCTGCTCAATCCTTGAAAGCGGCACCCTAAAGTCGATTGTCTCCTTCTTCCCCTTAGTATTGAACGTATAGTAGGGGTCTATCCCCGACTTCTTCAAAACCTTGCGCAGAAAACAAGTCTCATACCTTCTGCTGGTGTAGTAGGTGAATACCTGTTGATTATAGATGTTTACGCCCTTCTTTTTGATCTTCTCAACCGCGTATAAACTGTCGTAGGTGAATTCCACTGGATGCTCAAAATGAGTCATAACTGTGACATCCCTTCTGCCGATATCCAGGTATTTATCAAGCAAACCTGTGAAGCCGTCATCAATCCTTTGGGGCACCGTAACAAGAGTGCGGGTACCTATTCGAATCCGCTGGATGTGATCTATTTCCGCAAGGCCTCCGAGAATATCATCTAATGTGTCGTTTCCAAGGGTTAACGGGTCCCCCCCGGTTATTAAAACCTCGGTTATGTGGGGGTTGTCGGAAATCCAGTCAATGGCTTTGAAGGTCCGACCTAAGTCGCAGTCGGTCTCGCCGATGCCCTTAACCTCCCAGTTGCGTTGGCAGTAAACACATATTTGGGGGCAGGAGTCGTAGGGCTTCAGTATGAGAATCTGAGGGTATCTTCTTGTGATGCCTTCAACGGGGCTTGTGGAGGATTCCTCCATGAAATCCATGCTCAAACCCTTTCGTCTGCTTTCAACAATGTTTCTGCAATAGGTTTTGGAGGGGAGAACCTGGGCCCGAAGGACCCGGTCGAAGGATTCACGACCCGCCCTATCCCAAAGAGAAAGATAATGGGGAGTGATTTGATAGGGTATCCCGTATTTATCAGCTAGATAAAGGCCCTGCCTCTCAGACCCGCTTAATTCAATCAATTCGCCGAGCGTGTCTCTGTCGGATACTATGTTTTTCATATGCCAACGCCAATCCCCCCAATCACTTTTTATGCCGCCAAAATAATCGAGGATATCCTCCTTAAAAAGCCTTCTCTTCTCCTTGAGGCGGGGGTCGTAGCCTACGTGGTACCTTGAGAAGTAGTCCCTCATCTCCTGGGAGTAGTGGTCAAGCCTGCGGGAGCGCTTATTAGCTTCATCCAGGGGGGTAGGGTTCTCGTGGATAGTAGTATATATTTTAGGCCGGATCCCCGAGTCCCCCTTAATGCCCTTAAGAAGGTAATAGAATTCCGCAAGAAAACCGGGGCTAACCGAAGAAAGCTTTTTGTTGTTGCCTTTTGCAAGCTTCCTCAAAGTCTTTAAGGCGGATACGCCGGTCAACTTTTCGTTCTCGGATCTTATGACATTCTTTAAGACACGTATACATTCCTTGGCGTTGTTTTTCTCAAGGATATGTATGTTCTTGTATCTTTTGTCGGAGTAGATGTTGAAGTAGTGTTTTTCAAGCCGGTTTAAGTAATCGAAAAGGAGTGTGCGGGCTTCAGGCAGGCCCTCACTATCCCTTAAAATAAAATGGATTCTAGGATGGGTTTTCCACAAAAGCCTCAAAAGCCCCAGCTTGTCTAAGTCAAGAACATCAACTACCATAGCCGGATTATATAGGGAGGACACAACTAAAAGAGGCTAGAAAACGTATCTTGCGAACATAACCCTAAATTTACGGAGGGTCTTATACGTCCCCTCCGCCTTGGTTTCAATGGTTTTAATGAGGTCTGCAAACATCTGTCTCTCCTCCTCCGGGATGAGTTTTTTGTTCTCCTGCTTGTGTTTGACTGTATGTCTCTTGCCGCCGCCCCCTGCTTGCTGGGAGTCTGCGGGAGACATATCTATAATCTCCCGGAAAATCGCCCCCACCCCGTATCCGTATTGGTTTTCCTCATCATCCTCATCGTCTTCAATCAGCTTCTCCTTAACCGAACCATACCACTGGGGAAGAGACGGTTTAACCCCGTCGTCGCCGGTTGAAGCCTTTCTGAAGTCCCCGAAATTGATGACACGCTCCTTCCCCGACTTAATGGCCTCCTTCCAGGGGATGGTTGCAGCGGCGTCGACTAAGGCAGCAAGATCCGCGCCGGAGTACCCCTCAGTCATACGAGCCACCCTCCCCACGGAGAGGTGCCTGCTTTTAGGGCGGTTTTTAAGGTGAACCTTAAGAATCTCCCCACGAGTCCTCTTATCCGGTTCAGGCACGTAAATAGCCTTCCCAAAACGGCCTGGACGTCTTAAGGCCGAGTCGATGTCCCAGGGGGCGTTGGTTGCGCCGATAGCAAGCACCCCTGTATTATCGTATTCAGCGCCGTCAAGCTCGGTTAGAAACTGGTTGATGGATCTTTTTTCATAGCTTTGATCCATGCCCTCCCTCTTACCCGCCATCCCGTCGATTTCGTCGAAGAATAGGATGCAGGGAGTGTTTTTACGTGCAGTCTCAAAGGCGTTGTGCAGGTTTTTCTCTGTGTTACCTGCATACATGTCCACTATGTCGCTTGCCTTAACGCTTATGAAGTTGACGCTTGACTCCCCCGCGCAAGCCTTAGCTATCAACGTCTTACCACAACCAGGGGGTCCGTACATGATGACCCCTCCTCCCGCCTCTTTGCCGTATTTCTTGGATAAATCCGGGTGGGCTATGGGGTTGATTATGTAGTCAAATATTTTCTCCTTGATCTTCTCAAGTCCCGCAACGTCGTCGAGGCTCATATCAGGTTTCTTCATCACCTGAAACTCGGTTAAACGGTTTTCCTCGTCCCCTCCCCCCGGCGCGCCGGGCGTGGAGGCCTGAGGCGTGCCGCCGGCATCCACAGTAGCCTTCTTGTTTAAGGCAACATCCTTTTGGGTTTTTGCTTTATCGTATTCTGGATCCACTTCAAGGGCCTTGTCGTAGTCCTCGACTGCTTTGCCGTAATCCTGTTTATATTCATAGATCAATCCGCGGGTGTAGTAGGCTTCAGCCAGATGAGGGTTTAATTCGATGACCTTGTTCACGTCTTCAAGGGCCTTATCGTATTGTTGTTGACGTGTGTAGGCGAGCCCACGGTTGAAGTAGGTTTCAAGCAGGTCGGGGTTGATTTCAAGGGCCTTGTTGTAGTGTTCAACGGCTTTGTCGAATTCCCCTATTTTGTAGTAGTCATTGGCTAGGTTATGGTATTCATGTTCAAGGGATAGTTCGCCGAAGCTGTCGAAATCCATGATGGTTTATACTTTAATTATTTTTCTTAAAAACCCATTCATAAATGGTGGCTAAAAAAGTCTCGGTTATAGGGGGATACGGCGGCATGGGTCAACTGTTTTCAAAGTTCTTCAGAAAACAAGGCCTGGATGTTGTGATCACGGGACCGAATAGTAGGCGGGGAGGGGAAGTCGCAGGTAAACTGGGCGTGGAATACGTTAAAGACAATGTTGAATCAGTATCCGATGCAGACGTAGTCGTAATCACCGTGCCAATAAGAAAAACACTTAAGGTGATAGAGGAGGTCGCACCCCAGGTTAAGGCAGGAGCCCTTTTGATGGATCTGACTTCCGTGAAAACCGAACCATACGAGCTCATGCTTAAACACGCATCCAAAGGGGTTGAGGTTTTAGGTTGTCACCCTGTTTTCGGGCCGAGGGTGACAAGCTTCGAAGGCCAGGTATTTGTCTTATGCTCTGCGGATAAGGGTGTGAAGTATGTCTGGTTCAGGGGGCTTCTGCAGGATGAGAAAGCGAAAATAGTTGAGTCAACCGCAAAAGAACACGACCAAGTTATGGCTGTGGTGCAGGGGCTAACCCACTTCACATACATAAGCGTGGCTGAAACATTCAGGCGACTTGACTTCGACGTCAAAAGATCCCGTGAATTCTCTTCCCCGGTGTATGACTTAATGCTTGATATGATTGGGCGCATCGCAGGCCAGGACCCCCGTCTTTACGCCGAGATACAGATGAACAACCCCCACGTAGTGGGTGTGCATAAAACCTATCTTGAATGCGCCTTAAAAACAGCGGAAAATGTTGAATACAAAAACGAGAAGGCTTTCGTATCCGACATGTTGGCTTCAGCGAAACACTTCGGGGACGTGGAATCCGCTATGGGCAGATCAGATAAGGCAATAAACCTGGCAGGGTATGAGTTGAAGAAACTAAAGGAGCTTACTGGAGAGAGGATATGCTTAAAACACATCTACACGGGAACCATGCACTACGGGGTAATCGAGTATGTGGATGCCGACCGTATTGTCCTATCAGATAATGGCGTGAAAAGAGATTTGAAGATTGCAAACATCCGTTTAACCTCCACAATCGAGAAAAACGCGTTCAGGAAAAACAAGTATGGCTTATCGTCGAGGGATTACTCTGTTTTAATCCCCAAACACGCAGATGAGGAAAGGATACGTCAGGTGGTAGGTGAACTGTTTGACGTATACAGCGTATGCGTTAAAGACGTCTACATGGGAGATAATATCCCCTCGAACATGCAAAGCGTATGCTTAAACGTTAAACACTTTGCAGACACGCTTGATGTGGTGGATACTAAGGTACGCGGGTTTTTCGCTCAAATGGGGTGGAATCTTAGATGAAGATCGCGTCGGTCATAGGTCAAGACGGGGTGGTAGATGAATCAGTTGAAAAAATGGCATATGATGTGGGGCGGGAGATAGCCCAAGCGGGATACGTCCTTGTCTCAGGGGGTCGGGGCGGGGTTATGGCTCATGCGTGCAGGGGGGCGAAAGATGCGGGAGGCCTTACGTTAGGTGTGCTTCCAGGCGCGGATAAAAAAGACGCCAACCCCTGCCTGGACATAGCCTTGACAACAGGCTTCGGGTACGCCAGGAACACTTTGGTGGTGTCCTCAGCAGACTTGATTGTTGCGGTTGCGGGGAGATACGGGACCCTAAGCGAAATCGCCTTAGCCTTAAACTACGGGAAAAAAGTTTTCATAATGCGGGGGTCAGGGGGAGTATGCGATAACCTGGGTCCTGCGCTAACCAGGGAATTCGGGGAGGAAAACGTTGTGTTGGGCGATATGGATGCCCTGAAAAAAATGTTTTAATCACTGCCCCATAAACTGCAGGACTATTTTCCTCTCCCTTTCAGTGGTATCGCATTCGATGAACACTATCTGCTGCCAGGTTCCAAGCACGAGTTTCCCCCCCAGGAAGGGGACAGTCAAGTCAGGGCCGAGTATTGTGGCTTTCACGTGGCCGGGCCCGTTGTCGTCGTGCCAAGTATCATGGTGGTAGTATCTAAGATCACGGGGTATCAGGCGTTCAAGGGCTTTCGGCACGTCCTTCTCAAGGCCTGGCTCGAACTCGACTGTGCTTAAGGCGCCGGTGGCGCCTGGAATGAATATGGTGACTGTCCCGCATTTTAAACCCGTTTGCCTGAGCTTCTCTGCCACCTCGTCTGTGATGTCTGTCATCCGCCCCCACGGTTGGGTTTTGATTTCCACATACTTTGTTTCAACGCTCATAATATTTCTGCCCTCCGGTTATTCGTATTACATGTGATTATTTCCCCCTCAAACTGCTTGAAACTGGATTCCACATCCGCCTCCTCATCGCATACCGCAACCACTGACGGCCCCGTCCCGGATAATCCGCAGCCTAAGGCCCCTGCCTCAAGAGCGGCGAATACCGGGGATGGGTCCTGTTTAAACAGCCTGCAGTGCAGGAGCCCGTTTAGGGTGAGGATATGCCAGGGGTCCTTCGGCCCTATACGCCATAAATCGTTTATCGTTTCTTTGAGGGTTGAAAGTTTTCTGCGATCTATTGCTCCGCTATCCCTGGATCCCTCAGGCAGAAGGATCACGATTTTATTGTCCTCCACCAGCGCCCTAAACTGAATCTCTCTTTTAAGGTTGTCTGTGAATGCTAGGCCCCCATAATATGCGGCGGAAGCATCATCCAACGCGCCGGTTGCAGTGACCCCCGCATTGTAGGCCGCATCTACGCCGAGGTTAATTATTTGATCGTCTGAAAGCTCATCCTGCACACCTAATGCGTGCACCAAACCCAAGACGACTGCATTGCATGTGACAGATGAGCTTTTCAATCCAGCGCCAAAGGGTATGTTGGATTCCGTTTTCACGCGCACACCGCCTTCATAGCCAAATTTCTTGAAAACCACTTCTACACAGCATTCAACCAGGTGGGAACTCATTTCAGGGTGGCCCGCAGTCTCGGATACTATTTCAGAGCCTTCAAGGGTGAGCCTCGCATCCTTATGTAAGTCTATTCCAAACGCCGCCCCGCATCCTGAAGCGAATCCACAGACTATCGTCGCAGCCCCCCAACATCGAGCGCATAAACTCATAGGTTATAATAGTTGTCTTTCCATGTTTAATATTGATGGGAAAAGACATACTCGACGCGGTTTTCGAAGGCCAGGTTCAGGGGGTCTTTTTCAGGGCCAACACCCGCGATAAAGCCCTGCAGCTTGGGTTAACCGGCTGGGTGAGGAACCTCCCGGACGGACGCGTTCAACTGCATGCGGAGGGAAGCAGAAAAGAGCTTGAAACGCTTTTAGAGTATCTTAAAGCCGCCCCTCAGGCAAGTAAAGTCGAGGACGTAGACAAGAAATGGGGTCGGGGTGAGGGGGAATACGATTCTTTTAAAATCATTTATTGATTCTACTTTGATTTATTATTTTTCAACCGAATATATTGGGGATGGCAGATGATTTAGACGTAAAAATCGGCCTTGAAATACACGTCCCACTAAAAACCTCGCGAAAACTATTCTGCGACTGCCCCACCAACTACTATGAAGTCGATCAGCCGAACATAAACACCTGTCCTGTTTGCACCGGGATGCCCGGATCCAAACCGTATCCCCTAAACGAGTTGGCTGTTGAATCAGCAGTCTTAATATCAAGGCTTCTTGAATGTAAAATCGTTGAGGAAAACATTTACTTGAAACGCAAACACTACGACTACCCCGATCTGCCTTCCGGCTACCAGAGGACTTCTGAGCCCCTGGGAGTGGATGGTGTGCTTGAGGATGTTGGGGTCTGGGAGGCTCATATTGAAGAGGATCCCGGTAGATACGACCCCAAAACGGGCAGGGTGGACTACAACCGCTCCGGCGTCCCCTTAATCGAGATTGTTACCGCCCCAGAGATGACTTCCCCTGAGCAGGTGAGGGCTTTCATGCGCATACTGCTGGGCCTTCTAAGATACAGCGGCCGCATAGTAGACGTAGGAGGCGTGCTGCGCGCTGACGTAAACATCAGCATAAAAGGCGGGGCGAAGGTGGAGATTAAAAACGTAAACAGTGTGCATGGAGCCTTTAAGGCTCTGAAATACGAGATCATCCGCCAGAAAAACATGATGCGCCGAGGAGCGCAAGTAACGCAGGAGACAAGGGGGTTCGATGAATCCAATCAGATTACCGTCTCACAAAGGGTTAAGGAGACAGCAGCAGACTACAGGTACATCCCAGACCCCGACATACCCCCCCAGAGATTTATGAGGGAGTACGTGGACAATCTTCCCCTGCCTGAGACCCCTTCAACACGCAGGAAAAGGTTGGTTGAGGAATACGGGGTCAGGTTGGATTTCGCCAAAACAATCGTATCCGACAAGGATCTCGTTGACTTGTTTGAGCAGGTTTCGGATGACTTAGACCCGAATTATGTTGCAGCCTGGTTTGTGAGGGAAGTCCTAAGCCAATTGAATTATAGGTCTGTGGACGTTAGGCAGACTAAATTAGACGCCGACATACTCAAAAACCTGCTGGCGTTGATTTCTGAAAACAAGATTACAGAGGAAACAGGCAGAAAACTGCTTGAGAGGGTGATTGATTCAGGGGAAGACCCCAAGGGAATCGTTGAGTCAGAAGGTTTATCCCAGATATCGGATGAGAAGTTACTGGCTGAAACAGTATCCCAGGTATTAGAGGAGAATCCGAAGGCGGTATCAGATTACCGTTCCGGGGAGAAGAAGGCCTACAATTTTTTAGCAGGCCAGGTTATGCGCAAGATGGCGGGGAGAGCGGACATCAAGATTGTCTCCAAAACACTCTCGAAAAAACTTGGGGATGGACCCTAAAATCAGAAGCCTAATAGATTTTTTTACTTTAAGGTCTGAGAAGGCGAAAATAGAAAACCAGAAACTAAGACAGGCCTACTCGGCCCTTGCATTACACTCCCTCACGGCATTATTTTTCATAGCCTTCTTCACAGTATCCTCCTTTTTCTTCGCCCCCCTGCTTATTAAGTCGCCCCAGCCCACGCTGTTGGGGTGGGGGTACATCCTCTATGTAGGTTCCGGGTTAACCCAGCTTTGCCATCAACTACCCTATAGATCCCTTATCCTCGAAGGTATTCAGCAGCCGGTCTGTGCAAGGGATATCGGCATATACTTTGGTGCGTTAACAGGCGCGTCA
>WJJK01000136.1 GCA_014729705.1 Candidatus Altarchaeales archaeon
GCGATTACGGTATAGGGGAATACCAAAGATACCTAAAGCTTCTTGGGGATTTAGCCGATGAATACGGTATGCGGATAGCAGACGTTGAATTCGTCCTCTCCCTTGAGCAATGAACCTCATACTCCTAGGCCCCCCTGGATCGGGGAAGGGAACCCAGGCCGAGAAAATATCTTCAGACTACGACGTACCCCACATCTCCACAGGCAACATACTGCGGCACGCAATCGATCAGGGAACCGACCTAGGCTTATCTGCAAAGAAATACATGAATGAAGGTAAACTGGTTCCAGATGAGTTGGTTGACGAGATAGTGGCTGAGCGACTGAGTTTCCTCGACTGCAACCGCGGCTTCGTATTAGACGGATTCCCCCGTGACCTAACCCAAGCCAAAGCCTTGGAGGGCATACGGGGGATTGACACTGTTTTTTTGGTGGAATGCCCTCAACAAACCCTGATAAGCAGGTTGTCTAACCGAAGGGAATGCTCATCCTGCGGTAAAATTTATCACCTACTAAACAACCCCCCCAATCGGGAGGGCTTTTGTGATGATTGCGGCAATAAACTAATTCAGCGAGCCGACGACCAACCCCAGACAATCAAAAAACGCCTGACAACCTATGAAAAGGAAACTAAACCCCTGATAGACTACTATGGGGAGGAGAGGATACTGGTGCGCCTGGACGGCTTCCAGAACCCGGATACCGTTTATGCGGAAATCAAAAAATACTTGCCCTAAAAAAAATAAGATGCGTTTAAACCTCCTGCTCACACTTCTGCTTCTCACCTCAACCCCCCTTGCCTACCCCCAGGTGATCCACTTAAACGACAGACTATATGTGTTGGATGACGTTGAAGCACCCCTGGCAAACGACTCCCTAAAGGTATTCAGATACCATGAATTGATACCCCTATCCGGGGAGGCGATTCATTTAGGGGATGAAGCTAAAGACTCATTCAACCCCCCCAACCCTCTAAGAAGCAAAACCAAAACCTATTCCCTTTATTTCACAAGCCTGCCGGAACACACACTTTTAACCTACGACGCATTCGACGTTGATTTTGGGGAAAACGAGATAGTGGTTAACGGGATTTTCTCAGGATACGTCTGCAAAACAAAAGCCCGCAGACGGTGTGAACAAAAAATAAAGTCAACCTACTTCAAGGCCGGGCGAAACACCCTCAGCTTCAACACTAACATGTATTCCAGGGGGCGAGGATACGATGACTACGTATTATCTAATGTGAACGTTAAAGTCAACTACTCCCAGAGGAAGCCCCAGATAGTCCCTGTTCGGGCGATACACCCGACTAAACCCTCGGCGGGGGAAGTGTTTACTGTTGCTTTATCCCTAATAAACATAGGCGTTGAACCAGCCTACAACATAACAGTCAGAGACGTAACCCTCCACCCCCAAGAGGGGGCTTACAGGTTAAGGCCTTTTGAGGGGGAAATAAACGTCCTCTCAGGGCTAAACCACTATAGACGGGCGTATAATTTATCTCTTTCACAGCCAGGGAATTATACGCTGCCTGAAGGCGAAGTATTCTATCACGACGATGGGGGGAGCCTACACTCAAGCGCAATAAAGCAGGCAAGCTTCACAGTCTCCCCGCTCAACCCTGAGATAAGTTTCATACTAAACAAAACCCATGAAAACACAGGATACGTGAACCTTACTTTGACTTTAGAAAATAATGGTCAGAGCGGACTCCAAAACATCCTGATAAAAACAGAAACCCCCCTTTGTTTGGAAATTATCGGAGGATCCCTTAACGCCTCGATCCATCAACTAAGCCGGGGGGAGGTTGTGACACTCACAGCGGAAGCCGAAATACAGCCTTCATGCGAGTCCATGTTTTCCTCAAGCATTCAATATGAGGATGAGTTGGGGGCAGATTACTGGATGAAATCCAACTACGTTGAATTCAACCAAAAAAAGCAGGCTCCCTCTCTCCTGTCAGAACGCGTGCTTTTAGCGATCCTCATCCTGATACTTGCTACAGCAGCTGCCCTCTACCTAATTTACCTGAGGGTTTCTTAGGCCCTGAAACACGATTCAAGCACTTCCTTAACAATCAGGGTGTAGAATGCGTCTTGGCGGTGTTCCTTGCCTTTGGAGTCCACCCAAACGCCTATCTCCTGTTTCTCAACCTCGAAACCGATTTTATAGTGCTTCCAGACGTAGAATTGTATGACTCCCTCATCGTTTAGGGCGGGGGCACGGTATTTACCGAAACAATAGTAGTGCTCCCTTTTCTCACCCTCCTTCCTGCCCCATCGACACTGCATTTCATAGCTTTCCTTAATGTCCTGTGAGGCGGGGCTTTGGAAGTCGTCGACGAAGTAGGGGGCTAGGCGGGGTTTAACCTCGTCTGCCGTCAACGCGCTTGCCCTGAAGGTAAGCTGAACCCCTTTGGTGATGATGTCACAGGGGGTTACGCGGGTGGTGGGTTGCTTGGGTTGACTGCCTCCCCCGATACAGCCTAAAAACACTGTGGTTGAGATAATAAATGTTGCCAGGATAATCCTATTATTATTCATGTCAGTTAATTATTTTATTATAAAAATAATAAAAAAAGGGAAGTTTTTTTTTATCCGAACAAGGACGCAAGACCTGATGCAGCCTCTTCCTCGCCTTTATCGTCTTCTTCCTCTTCTTCCTCCTTCTCCTGGGTCGGTTGTTCAGCTTGGGCTGGTGCGGCAGCAGCCGGTGCGGGTGCCTGGGCAACCGCCGTCTTGGCTATGGCCTCCTCAATGTCAACGTCTTTGAGGGAGGCGATCAACGCCTTAACGCGGGCTGAATCCACACTCATGCCTGAAGCCTCTAACACTTTTTTCAGGGAGGCTTCATCAATGTCTTTGCCGGCTGAGTGAAGAAGCAAAGCGCCATATACGTATTCCATTTTCAAAATATACCTTAGATTATCCTAAAGTGTTCATAGAAATAAGAAAAACCAGTATAAAAACCAAAACGTTTAGCAGGTGTCTTGCGCTGGGGTTGAACTTTCTTCACACCGGATTGCGGGGCATCACTCCCACAGGCGGGTCTTTGACCCTTGGTCGGTTAGTACGCCTTCCAGCGCAAGTTTATGTATGTAGCCCGCTGTTTTTGCAACCCAAATCATTGATTCATTGGGTCCTTCGCACAGGGGCCTAAATAGTGTTAGGGTTTTCTAGGGATAAAAATACTTAGGGTTCCTCTGGGTATGCTGTTAAAAGAAGGTCTTCCCCTATTTTTTTGACGTCATCCAATCGGAGACGAGGGGGTTGATCTGCTTTTGCCACTCCCTTGCCTGAGAAAACCGGTACCCCTTCTCCCAGAAAGATTTTCGGCGCGAAAAAGAAGCAATACTTGTCCACAAGTTTCTGTGTGAGGAAGGATGCGTTAACCCTTCCGCCGCCTTCAACCAGAAGTGATGTGTAGCCTTTTTCGCCTAGGCATTCAATAAGTCGTCGAATATCTATTTCGTGTTCCCCTAAGACCCATATATCTGCTTTTTCTCGGAGTTTTTCGTGTTTTTTTTTGTCATGGTTTTCTGTGGTGACTATCACTACGTTGCTGTCTGATAATACCCTGGCGTATTCCGGGGTTTTCAGTTTACTGTCTAAAATAATTCTAAGCGGGTTTCTGCCGCCTTTTATTCGAGAAGTCAGCCTCGGATCATCTTTTAGGACGGTGTTTACGCCAACGAGAATGCA
>WJJK01000137.1 GCA_014729705.1 Candidatus Altarchaeales archaeon
CGCACAGTAACCATAAGATCATACTCGCCGGTTACAACCGCGATATCAGTTATCCGCTTATCCTTGCTCAGGTTCCTGCAGACCCGGTCAAAACCCAACTTAGCCTGAGGCACCACCTTAACCTGCACCAAAGCACAAGCCCTGCGATTATCCAGTTTAGTCCAATCAACGATAGTCCTAAACCCTCGGACCACGCCCTTTTTCTTCAGGCAAGAAATCTTTTTCTCAACCTCACGCTCACTTAAACCGCTCATCGCAGAAAGCTCGGACACACTAGCCCTAGCGTCATTCTCAATCAACCTTAAAAACTCGGAATCATCCATCACTGTCACCCAAAAAAAACTTGATATAAATAATTACGCAACCCTAACATATAATCAAACAACCCTAAAAAAAGACTATGGCTGAAAAACAAACCCAGAACCCAAAAAAACAGCCTGAAACCATCCCCGACCTAAAACCCGTACAAAAACAGCCTGAAGTCATAGGAAGCCACCCGCTTGCGCGAACCCAAGACGGCAGAATACTCAACCCCACAGGCGTGTTATTCCTAAACCCCCGCCCCGCGGTGATATACGATCAACCCCCAATACACTTCTTCCTATCCACAGCCTACAAAGACCGCCTGACACGGCAACTAGGCAGACCCCTAAACAACCGAGAAGAAGAAGCCGTAGACGCCGGGCGCGTCGACCTGTTCACAAACGAAGACGGAGTCGTCATAAGACCCGACACCACGGATCCCGCGAAAAACCTGAAAGCCATAGAGGTGTTGAAGAAACCCCCAATAAACATACCAGACGAACAAATACACTACTGCGGGGCGGGAAACCCCAAAGCAAGATCCGCAGTCGAAAAAACAGGCGACGTATACCGGTTCTACCCCCTAGACATACACGATGAAGCTAAAGTCAAAAAATTCATAGAAACAAGCAAAACCCGGTTAAACACGGAAACCACGTACCTACATGAGAGATTCAAGGGATCAAGATACCTCACCCCAGACGAAGTCCGGGGATTCACCAAAGACCTAGACGACTGGGAAAAACTTGTTAAAAGATTCGCGGAAGTAGCTAAAATCACACGACAACCCCAACCCCAACAAGCACTCTATGAACAACGCAAAACAGGGGGGACACGACAAGTCGACTTTCTGCTGGTAGACGAAAACCTGCAAATAAACCCGGACACAGGCAAACTATACGCTGAATTCAAGGAAATCGGGGAATACGTAGCCAAACAAACCAGTTGGGGGGAGAAACAAAAAAGAAAAACAAAAAACAAATTAATGAAACTCCTACGAAACTGGATGTCGGAAAACCACCCAGCATTCAACCAAGACAACCCCCAAAACCCTGTGTGGAGAAACAACACCTACCTGTTTCTGCGGGGCGTAGGAGACGAAGCCACCTACCTCAAGATGGAGTCGGAATACCGGGGATTGGTGATACCCCGACCCGGAGGATACATTGGAGAGAAAACAAGACACGGAGACATACTTTTAGGCGCGCAAAAAAAGACAGTAAACCAATTAACCGACACCGAACAAACCCACATAAAAACCATAACCGAAAGCCAATCAAACACACAAACAATAGTTATAGACCCCGAATTCCACCCCCAAGAACAACAACCTGAATCAGTGAAGACCTATCAACTAACGGGGGAGCTTGAAGGCCGCGTGAAAGTGAGGCAATGGAGTTTCACGGAAAAAACAAGACAAGAAACAAAAGACCTGTTAAATGAGGTGCTCGCCACCCACCCCCGGCTGGAATACGCCTTCGTATGTGACGTAGCAGAAAGCCAATCTCGACGCGACATGCTCGTACACGACACAATACACTTTGGACAACCCCAAAGACAAGTCCACATAACTGTGCTGAAGGAGGAGGGAAAACACGAGCAAAAACTGTTAACCCGACAACTCAAATGGGGGATACCCTACTGGATCCACGAAGGAAAAAACCCCGAAGAAGCCTTAAAACTCCAAAGAGAATACCTGGAAAACGTGGAAGACCGCATCGCAGCCCTAAACAAACTCGGCCTGCACACCCCAAAAACCCACATATACCACTTACACCAACAGGCAGGCGAAGAAAGAAATCAACCGGTAGCCCACGCAACAAGAGAATTCATAGACGGACCCGCAACCAACCGAATCGCAAAAGAACAATACCGAAACACGGACTACGTGAGGCGGCTGCTAAAACAAAAAGGAAAAGCGGCAGCGCGAAACCTCGCAGCCCGAAGAACCTCCTTCGACGACGGAGACGAAATAATTGCTGAAAGAACCAGAAAAGGATACCCCAAAAAGATAGTGTTAGCAGACCCAACCGCCACCTTCCGTGAAGTGGAGAAACCCCCCGCAACCCACGCCCCCCTATACGCCTGCCACCTAGCCCAAGACCTGCTGAAATGGGAGATTATGACTGAAAACCCGGGCCCCCAAGAAAAACAGACACTAGCCGCCCAATACTATGTGGGGTTCACAGGGGAAACCAAAAAAATAAGGAAAAAAATACGCCAAAACACAGGGGAATACGAGACATACATGGACCAAAGATACGAAGGCCGAATCCCCCAACAAATACCTGACTGGGACATGAAAAGCCGGTGGAAGAAAACAATAAAAAGCATAGCCCAAACCAAACCCCGAACCACTCAGAGGGAAATCGAGCAGGAAACAGAAAAACACACGGAAATATTCAGACACACCCTGCGGGGGTTGAAGGATGAAGGCGAGAAAATACTGGTGCTTGAAGCAGTCACAAGAGCCTATGCCATAAACTGGATGCCAAAAGGAGACTTAAACCAGGAAAAACTGGGGGAAACCCTAAAAGCAGACGCGCAATTCACACAACTTCCCGCCGAAGAAAGAATAAAAAGACTCAACCTAATGCGAGCCTCCAGCTGGATAAAAAGAGTCGGATACGAACCAGAAAAGATAGCGCAAGACGCCGAAGAAATAAGGCGAAAAGGAGGGGATGCCCGGGATTTCACTGAAGAAGTAAACATTAGGCGCCCTAAACTGCATTTATCCCCTCACATGGCAGCTGAATTCTACGAAGCCGTAAACCAGGCGCCGGAAAAATACTTACTTGGCTAACCCAAGAAACCCTTCTTATACGCTAACTCCGCGTTCAAGATGCTCGCACCGGCAGCACCCCTGATAGTGTTATGGGAGAGTGCGTAGAACCTAAGAAGCCTCTCAGCCTTCCTCATTATCCTGCCGCAGGAGACCGCCATACCACAGCCGGCCAACCTATCCCGCCTAGGCTGAGGACGGTCAGGCTCCTCATGCACCAAAATAGCAGGGCAGGGGGCGCTTGGAAGACCCAGCCTCTGAGGCTCGTTCTCATAATCCTTGAAGGCGTTGACAACCTCTTCAACCTCGAAATCCCGACTCAAACCCACGGAAACGGCCTCAGTATGCCCGTCCAAAACAGGAACACGATTACAGGAGGCGGTGACCTGGATGTCGGAGCAGTCAACCTTGTCCCCAAGGGATCCCAGGATCTTGAGGGACTCAGACTCCATCTTCTCCTCCTCCCCGCCGATGTAGGGAATGATGTTGTCGATTACTGCCATCGAAGGCACGCCGTTGTAGCCCGCCCCAGACAAACCCTGCAGGGTTGTGACGTTAACCCAGTCGATGCCGAACACATCCAACAACGGCTTAAGGGGCACAACCAAGCCGATGGTAGAGCAATTCGGGTTGGTGACGACGAAACCATCCCAACCCCTCTCCCTCTGTTTCTCAACGAGACTTAGGTGATCCGGATTCACATCCGCAACAATCAAGGGGACGTCATCCTCCATGCGGTAGGTGCGGGTGTTGCTGAAAGTCGGAACCCTCGAAGCGAAAGACGCCTCAACGTCCTTAGCAACCGATGCGGGGATAGAGCTGAACACCAAATCCAGATCGTACTCCTCAACCAAGCCGGGGTCCAACAAATCCACTCTCTGGTCTGCGACTGATTCAGGGATCCCGCCCTCGATATGCCACTTCGCAGCCTCCCTATACTTCTTGCCCGCCGACCTCTCGCTTGCCGCAAGACAAACCAAATCAAAATACGGGTGATCCTCTAAACCCTGAATAAACCTTTGACCCACCATCCCGGTGGCCCCTAAAACGCCTACAGCCAATTTTTTCATCGTGACATAGATATACACATGTATTATAAAAAGTTTTAAGGCCTGACTCAAAGAGGGTAACCTAAGATGGCGTTAAACGAAAAACAAAAGAGATTGTGCCAAGAAAACAAGACAGACTACTCAGACATTAAAGCGCTATACATAAACTGCACCCTCAAAAAAAACCCCGAGAAATCCCACACCCAGGGATTGATGGACGTATCCCGCGCAATACTTGCGGAAAACAAGGTGGACGTAGAAAACATCCGCGCAACAGACTACGACATCCCCCCCGGCGTCTGGGCGGATATGACCGAACACGGGTGGGCGGCCGACGACTGGCCCAAAATATTTAAGAAAATCACTGAAAAAGACATACTCGTTCTTGGAACACCCATATGGCTTGGCGAGAAATCCTCGGTATGCAGCAAAATAATCGAGAGGATGTACGGCCAATCCGCCCAAGAAAACGACAAAGGACAATACATATACTACGGGAAGGCTGGGGGGTGTATAATAACCGGAAACGAAGACGGCATAAAACACTGTGGAATGGGGATACTATACTCCCTCCAACACCTCGGGTTCACTATACCTCCGCAAGCCGACAGCGGATGGGTGGGGGAAGCAGGGCCCGGACCCTCCTACTTAGACGAAAAATCAGGGGGACTGGAAAACGACTTCACCCAACGCAACGTGACGTTTATGTCCTGGAACCTACTGCATATGGCGCGCGCACTAAAAGATAATGGGGGAATCCCCGCCCACGGAAACCAAAAGAAACTATGGAATGCGGGATGCAGATTCGGCCACCCCAACCCGGAATACAGATAAAAAAAGAAAACCGGCGACGGAATACGGATACGCGGCAGCCGATAAATCAGTTACGCGAAAACCGACGGGCAACATGTTGGCGGAATTTACGGTTCGCAAGCCCTCCCGCATGACGGGCGAACAAAAGATAAGGGTTCATACGCTTAATCTGCACCCCCCCTGCCAAAATGGACTCGATTAAATCACCTTCAACGTTAACCGTGATGCCACCCAATTCACCCAAAGTATGGGCATCGGATCCACCCACCATGTTCCTGCCTGCAGCCTCAGCCTGCTTTACTGGATCACTTCTATTGCCGAAGGTATGGCCGTTGAAGACCTCAACCGCGTCGAAGTCAACGTCGAAAATCAAATCCCCCACCCCACGCCTATAC
>WJJK01000138.1 GCA_014729705.1 Candidatus Altarchaeales archaeon
ACTGGGGTGTACCCTGGAGAGCCGGTTGAGGCTTCAGGCGCCCCCCTCAGCGTGGAGTTGGGGCCCGGCCTTATGGGCAGCATATTCGATGGCATACAACGACCCCTTGAGGTGATGCGGGCTGTGGAGGGGGACTTCATAAACCGGGGCACAAAAGTCGACGCCCTCTCCCGGGAGAAGAAGTGGGACTTCAAACCCCTGCTTGATTCAGGCGAAGAAGTGGCGGGTGGAACGGTTCTTGGAACCGTTCAGGAGACAGAGGTAGTCGAACACAAAGTGCTTGTACCCCCCAACGTGGAGGGGAGGATACTAGAAATCAGCGGGGGAAAACACAAGATAAACGAAGCCGTATGCATACTCGAAGGCGGCGCACAACTTTCCATGATGCACACATGGCCTGTGAAAAAACCCAGACCAATAAAAAAGAAACTCATACCCCGGGAACCGTTAATAACTGGGCAGAGGGTTATAGACGTCTTCTTCCCCATATCCAAGGGCGGGACCGCCGCCATACCCGGCCCCTTCGGCGCGGGGAAGACGGTAGCCCAACACCAGTTCGCAAAATGGTCGGACGCAGACATAATAGTCTACGTAGGCTGCGGAGAGCGGGGTAACGAGATGACGGAGGTGTTGGATGAGTTCCCCCAACTTGAGGACCCGAGGACCGGCAGACCCCTACTACAACGCACCATCCTAATAGCCAACACATCCGACATGCCCGTTGCAGCCCGGGAGGCATCAGTTTACACAGGCATAACGATCGCCGAATACTTCAGGGATATGGGTTACCGGACAGCCTTGATGGCTGATTCCACAAGCAGGTGGGCTGAGGCTATGCGTGAGATAAGCTCCCGCCTTGAGGAGATGCCGGGAGAGGAAGGGTATCCAGCCTACATGGGATCGCGTCTTGCGGAGTTCTATGAAAGAGCAGGCCGAATAAAAACCCATGCAGGCTTGGAGGGGTCTTTGACTGTGACAGGATCAGTCTCCCCGCCTGGAGGGGATTTCTCCGAACCAGTCACCCAAAACACCCTCAGGATTACCCGTGTCTTCTGGGGCTTGGATGCGCGATTAGCGGGTCGAAGACACTTCCCAGCTATAGACTGGCTTAAAAGCTACAGCCTATACGGCGAGGACCTCAGGGAATGGTATTCCCAGGAGCTTGGAGAGAAATTCAAGTCCCTCAGGGAGGAGGCGTTATCCATACTTCAAAGGGAAAACGAGTTACTTGAAATCGTGCAGCTTGTGGGGGCGGATGCGTTGCCTGCTTCAGATAGACTCCTGCTTCAGACAGCCAAGGTTCTGAGGGAGGACTTCCTTCAGCAAGACGTATTCGACGAAAACGACACATTCTGCAGCCTAAAAAAACAACTGAACATGTTAAGCCTCATAATAAAATCCCACCACCAGGCCCAGAAGGCTTTGACTCAGGGAGCCTCAATAGAAAAAATAATTGAGGACCCCCTATACGTGGACTTATCGAAGATGAAATACGCACCCGAAAAAAAATTACTGGAAAGCGTCTCCGAACTCAAGGAGAAAATAAACAAAAGCTTCACAGGCGGAGGGGATATAGGATGAGTAAAGCCAGCTACCGCACGGTAGGCGGAGTATACGGACCCCTACTAGTTGTGGAGAAGACCCGCAACGTATCCTACGCCGAAATAGTCGAGGTAACAGACAACAAGGGGGATAAGAAACACGGGCAGGTATTGGATGTGCACACTGATTTCGCGGTCATACAGGTTTTTGAGGGAACATCCGGACTTGACTCCCAAGACACGTCCGTCCGCTTCCTAGGGGAATCCTTCCACACCCCCGTATCCTCTTCGGTTTTGGGCAGGGTATTCAACGGGAGGGGGCAGCCGATAGACGGTGTAGGGGAGATTGTGGCCGAGGACCGAAAAGACATAAACGGCTCCCCCATAAACCCCTCCGCAAGGGAATACCCCCGCCAAGTCATAAACACCGGGTTATCTGCGATAGACGGGATGAACACACTTGTCAGGGGCCAGAAGCTGCCGATATTCAGCGCATCAGGGCTTCCCCACAACAACCTCGCCTCCCAGATAACCCGGCAAGCCAGTGTATCCACTGAAGAGGAGTTTGCGGTGGTGTTCGCGGGGATGGGGATAACCTATGAAGACTCCATGTACTTCCAAAAAGAGTTTAAGCGTTCAGGAGCCCTTGAAAACATAGTCTCATTCCTCAACCTAGCAAATGATCCTGCGATTGAGCGTATTATAACCCCCAGGATAGCGTTGACGCACGCTGAATACCTGGCCTACACGTTAGACTACCACATACTGGTCGTCCTAATAGATATGACTAACTACTGTGAAGCGTTGCGACAGATTAGCGCGGCAAGGGAGGAGGTGCCATCAAGAAGGGGGTATCCCGGATACATGTACACCGACCTTGCCAGCATATACGAGCGCGCAGGCAGGGTGCGGGGGCTTAAAGGATCCATAACCCAGATACCTGTTTTGTCGATGCCAGACGACGACATAACC
>WJJK01000016.1 GCA_014729705.1 Candidatus Altarchaeales archaeon
CGGGCTGTAGCGCAGCGGTAGCGCGTCCGCTTTGGGAGCGGAAAGTCGCTGGTTCGATCCCAGCCAGCCCGACCAGATAACGGAGAACAATTCCATGAGCAAGATAGTGCCTGCCATCGATGAGGATGTAGGCTGCGAAGGGAGCTATCGAGTAGATCTGGAGTATCGCCGTAAGGGTCAAAAGCGCTGGCAACTGGGCGGCGGGGGACCTCTCACCACACGCAACGGTAGAGTGTCGAAGAGAATGGTGGAGCGCGCCAAACGCCTAACCGTCGAAGACGAAACCATCTATCGGTCCGATGGGAAAATCGTAGTTCCGAAGCTCGAGTTTCGCATCGTCCAGAAGCAATTCTTGGTCAAGCGACGGCTGATTTCTGAGAAGTCCCTGTCTTAGGAGGGAGTATGCGAGAAGAACTTATTGCAGACTTAGTCATTGGCGAAGCGGAAGCCATGACGGCCAACGTCCTAAACATCTGCGAGGTCGTAGAATTCCTGCTATCCGCGGGCTGGACAAAAGAAGACATCTTGGCGTGGATGTTCCAAGAAGAAGCCTGCGACGACGGGATCGACAACTCCAAGAATAATGACAGCCTGCATAGCCCCAATGACTGCACCTGCGCGGGGGAGACATGGATCGACGGAACCCTGTAGCGAAAGCTGGCTCTGGCACCTGTCGCCACTGCGGTGGACCGCGCGCGGCCCACTTTGGTCCCGACAAGGACTGGCCCAAAGGCGTCTGCATGTGCGGTATGCCCGACGGGCCGTGCGGTTGTCCGGGGTTCGAGCCGGAGAACTAGATGGAACTCACACCCCGCCAGTATCTGAATATTCTCCTCGTCTTGGGGCCAGCCCGACCAGCAAGGAAAAGACTATGGCTACACACGAAGACTTCGTTCGCGGAAGGAAGAACTACCCGAAGCCCATACGGCGCTGTGTTCGATGCGGGGGCCTAGAAACAGCCCACTTCCCTCCGGATAAGCAGTGGCCCCAACGGGTCTGCCTATGCGGGACGCCTGACGGCCCCTGTGGTTGTCCCGGTTTCAAGCCCGCGCGCAACCTGAAGGAATACTACGGCGGCCGTAGCTCAACTGGTTAGAGCGCTTGGTTGTGGCCCAAGAGGTTGGCGGGTTCAAGTCCCCCCGGTCGCCCCAGAATCTTGGCATAAGGAAAGTTTATCATGACCATCGACATTCCCCAGGGAGGGACACTCTTCGTCAGAGCAGGGGGCCTGAAGTTCAAGATCAGCCGCTTTGCTCACGAACGGGGTGAAGGCTTCTACATCCACAATCAGACACCGGGGCAGGCTGGCACCATCTATGAGATAGAGCGCTCCCACGAGGAGTTGGCCCAAGCTCGAGACTGGGAGAAGTTCTCCGGTCCCAAATGAGGCCGCGTAGCCAAGTGGTGAGGCAGCGGATTGCAACCCCGCTAACCCTCGGTTCGACTCCGAGCGCGGCCTTCACTTGACTTAGGAGGAAAAACAGATGAGGGTGTGGGTACGAATTATTACCACCGACATCGGCGAGAATATGGTCGATGTTTTTACCTCTCGAGAAGAGGCTCAAGACTCGCTCTGGAACTACGTCCAGGAAAACTGGGACAACGAAGGTATGGGCGAGAGCATCGATCATTTCGAACAGCCAGAGGCCCTCCGCCACTACTTCGAAACCATGGAGGGTAGTTACGGCATCTACCCCACCGAACTAATAGGACAACCCAAACAGGAAGAAGCTTATCTCACCCCCGGTATGTGTGCTGCCCTCAAATACTCCATTCGAAGCGCTTCTATCGTAGACCTTGCTAAAACGCTAGCCTCCGCCGGCGAGCCGGCCAAAACTGTAGGTGAGGTGGAGGCGGTAGTAAAGGAAGTCGAGAAGCAACTATCTTAACCAAGGACATTATCTATGCAGTTTATACCACCAGAATACTACGATTATTTGGAAGCACTTCATACCAACATGTACAGTAACTTTTATGGGACAGTGACCAGTGGAAACGAAGCTTACCAAGATTGGGTAAGACGGATGCAAGAGCTGGCTGACGCCAACAACTCCGCAGGAATGCCCAAGACCAACTTTTGGGTAGTGGTGCGTCTCCCCAAGAAGAGCTTCTCCGAAAGCATCACCTGGCATCCGGATCTACCCATGCTTACCCCTGTTTCTGGAACAGAAATACACCTGCTTGGGGTCTACGGAAAGATGGAGGACGCCAACCGGGCGATGGAAAACGATGAGAATCACGTCCATCTCTCCTACAAAATGAAGCTTCAAGGCTCCGACACGATCTACAAGTTTCTGGAACACATGGCTCAGAACAACATGATAGATCACGCCTAAAGTCAGAGTAGGGAGAAAAACAAAGTCAAGGGCTCGTAGCTCAACTAGGCAGAGCGGCCGGCTTTTAACCGGCGGGTTGTAGGTTCGATTCCTACCGGGCCCACCA
>WJJK01000139.1 GCA_014729705.1 Candidatus Altarchaeales archaeon
GACCACAAATGATGTACCGAGAGAGAATCCATTCGGAGAACTGGAATGGAGGCATGGATCACCGGTCTTTTTGGAAGTGTAAATTCGGGTCCACCGCCCATGTCGTGAAGACCCGGATTCATTTCGAGGAACCTGACTCTTGGGCAGATAGCGAGCGAAAATGTTATGCGCACGTTGCCCGATACAATGGGGAAAAATGGAAGGAAATTTACAGGCTCCCCACTGAATTTCTCCACTCCGAAGGTCTGAGGGTCGAAAATCGAGGATCAGATTCTTTCTCGTTTTGCCATGATCCATGAGGCTCTACTTTAGCTTCGGCCGGAGAGCTTTGAATCGAGGGCACGGAAACCGGAAATCTTTCCGGGTATTTACCGGAACGAAAATGTGTTTTTCTGGTTGAAAAGGTACTTCCGGTGTTCCGAAACCGGCTCTTACCAGTGCCTTTTGTAAAATAAGAAGGCTCTCCTCATCCTCAACATCAGCCTGCGCCAGCAGTCTCTTCAGGCGCTCCTTCAAAATCCCTCCCCTGTCCATGCGGGGGGGATACGCTATCTTTCCAGCTCTTCAACAAATTAAAGAAACCGTTTATACTTGCTGAAAAGTGCGGAAACACCTACTTCCGGTACGTGTTTTTGCTTAATCTAGCAAGGGGGAGATATGGGTTTAAGATCCCGATGGAAGCCGGAATCCAAGCATTGGCGGATTGGGTTCTTTTCAGCAATCGCCGCCCTTCTGGTAATTACCGGCTTCCTGATCGGTGGTTTTTTAATCTGGTGGTAGGAGGAAAGTCATGCAGTGGTGGGACAACAAACCGAAGCATTTCAAGATCGGCTTCCTTGTCACGTGTGGTGTGATCGTATCGATTACCGTTTTGATGATCGTATCGATGGCTCTGGGGTGGTGAGCTATAAATTTAAAACTTGATTCTTATCGGGAAATTAAATTTTCCGGAGGTGTCAAGATCAGAGTAGATACATTCGGGTCCATAGCTTAATGGCAAAGCGGGCAGCTCTAACCTGCCTAATCTCGGTTCGATTCCGGGTGGACTCAATTGATTCGAATTGAGCTATGGTGGGTGCCAGATCTGGATCGACGTCTATATTGAAAACAAGCCCCGAAAAGTAGGCTCAACCTCCTTCGCTTCCTCTCGATACCTGACAAAACAGGCGGCCGAGGCTTTTGTTAGCGGGGAGATCGATTCCCACGAGCTGTGTCGAAGAATGATGCGGGGCTGCTGAAACCATATGGGGGATACTAATGGGTACTCTGAAAAAGCTCACCGATAACTTCGGACCTATTGATACGAGCACGATGAAAGGACGCCTCAAGGTAGCCTGTCGGGATCTAGAAGAGATCCTCCTTGAAATGGAACAGGAGAATGTGATCTTCTATAACCCTTGCCATCTTCTTGACATGGCCGTGCAGTTGATTGCAGCCGATCCTACCTACGGCATGGAACCTCAAGTCCAAAAGCAGGAAGGTTACGGAACCTCGGTCACGAAGGATGAGGTGGTGAAGGTCACCACCTTCACTCCTGAGCCTGTCTACCGAGTCATCCTCACGGATTTGGGGGAGACCCCTGTGAAGGTTTTGAAGTTTCTCCGTGAGGAAATGCTCCCGAAGCCTGATATGGCAGAGTTGAAGGCCATGCTGGAAAACCTCCCCTATGCTCTTCGTGATGGATACCGGCGTAAAGAGGAGGAGTTCCCTCAGGACAGGGCTCTTTTCCTTCGAACAAAACTTGAGGAACACGGCGCCACGATTGAACTTCAGGAAGTCCCCCAAGAGCCCACTGTCTCAGACATACAGAAACACGCCGTCCGTCACGAGGATCTGGATTTCCTTTGTCAGGCAAAAGATCTCCTGAGGAAAATTCGAGATTCTATTAACCACTCCTTCAAAGTCCTTGAGTCTCCAGAAACACAGCTCCTCATCAGGGAGCGGTTGAGGTTTTTTGGTGCGGTAACCTTCCGAGGTAATCCTGATGGCTATCACCTCCTTGACACCAAAGGGAGGTCCCTCTGTAATGCCTACTCCCTCTTCGATTTTGAGAGAAGGGAATTTCGGAGGTATCCAGATACTATGAAGAGCCCGATTAGGATCGGAGGGCCAGAGGTCCTGGATGATCTCTGCAAACATTGTTTGAGCATCCACGATCAGCATCTGAGAAAAAGAGCGGAATGGGAACCTCAGATCGCCAAAGAAAACCTCTTTGCAATCATGTGGTCTCGGGTTATTGGGAACCAGGTAGATGATGTGTTGGAGGTTCACCTGAAAGACCTCCATATGGACAAAACCCGGTGCAGGAGACTTCCGCATATCCCTGGTTCTCGTTGGTCTAAAGAGGCGGTGCTGGCTCCTTATTACATTTGCCCAACCTGCATGAAAGGAGTCACTTTTGAGGAAGTACTGGGAGCATCAAATGACCTCGCAGGAGAAGGAGAAGTACTCGGATCTCCTGCACCGGGACCCTAGCGGAGAAGAGGCCGAACGGTGGCTTATCAGGCAAGGGCTCAAAAGCCCCTACAGTGTTCCGTGGGGCTTCTGTGTCATTTGTGGGAAGAAGGCGAAACGAATAGAGCATATCCTGTGCAGTAAACACTCCCACCTCCCCAAGAAGAAACATATGTGGCGCCTTCGGAAGGCCATTCAGGAGTGGAAACTCTACAGGAATGAGGACACCAAGTGGAGGGTCCTTCATAGAGCCCGTTCCGTTATCCTATCCGCCACTCATTTCTATCAAAATCCTCGTCGGCGTCCGACCTCTGCGCCTCCATAATTCGGATCGATGGGCTGACTTTTTCGCCTCTCTTCTTCGTATTTCAGGTCCGTTTCCGCGAAAGGGCTAACGATACCCTTTCCTCGGATTCCTGCGATCTCTTTTCGGAGGTTGTGGGCCAGGTGCCAGAGATACAGAATTTCCTGTCCGTTCCTCGGATCCGCTTGTTCGGCTACATGCCACATATCGGGGATGTGGATGTCCTTAATTTTGACCATCTCCCCCATCAGGTCGACCTCCCTCTCCAGGGGGTCCCCGTACTGGAACCTCCGCAGGGCATCCCGAAGAGCCGCCAGACTTTCTTCGTCATCTACGTCTGCCTGTGCCAGCAATCTTTTTAGTTGTTCTCTCATCCTTGTCCCTTTGATTGGGGTAATCCTCACAGGAGGTTTGTACTCTATGGATGAAGAACTTCGACTGAGAAAATTGGCGGCAAAAGGAGATGCCGTTGCCCAAGAGGAAGCAGTGAGGCTGGCTCGAAGGCGCGGAGAGAAACTCGTCCTCGTGTTGGATGACGACGGGGGAATTCTAGAAAGATTGAA
>WJJK01000140.1 GCA_014729705.1 Candidatus Altarchaeales archaeon
AGAGCCTGTCATTTCAACTGCTCCGAAAAGTCCTCCGCCCCTCTGCCTCAGCTCCCTCATATCCATCTGAAGCCTGCAGCACATGCTGCGCACGTCACCTGGACTGAGGTCGCTGTTTATGAAGTTCTGGAAATAAGGCAAACCGTATTTAGCGGTCATCTCAAAAAGCAGGTCCGCGTTCTCAGTATCCCAGGCAAAATCCTTCGTTATGTTGTAGGTTGGAATAGGGAAAGTGAATACCCGGCCTTTACTGTCGCCCTCAATCATTGTTTCAATGAAGGCGCGGTTGATTAAATCCATCTCAGCCTGACAGTCGCCGTAGGTGAAATCCTGTTTCACCCCGCCAATCAAGGGGTGGCGGGTTTTAAGGTCCTCCGGCACCACCCAATCCAACGTGATGTTTGAGAAAGGAGTCTGACCCCCCCACCTTGAGGGGACGTTCATGTTGAATACGAAACCCTGAATCCCCTGCCTAACCTGTTTATAGCTTAAATCATCGGCTTTGATGAAGGGGGCGAGATACGTATCGAAGCTTGAGAAAGCCTGAGCCCCCGCCCACTCATTTTGCATGGTCCCCAAAAAATTAATCATCTGCCAAAGAGCGCTGTTGAAGTGTTTAGGGGGTTTAGAGTCCACCTTACCTGGCACGCCATTCAAACCCTCCTCAAGAAGCTGTCTAATGCTCCAGCCGGCGCAGTATCCGGCTATACCCATAGACAGGTCGTGTATATGCATGTCCCCGTTTTTATGAGCCGTCTGAACCTCAGGCGGATAAACATTGTTTAAAGTGTAGTTTGCGAGTATGGAGCCCGCCGAATGCATCAACAAACCAGACAAAGAATAGGTGGAGTTGCTGTTTTCATTCACCCTCCAATCCTTCTGCTTAAGGTAACCCTCAATCGTGTTCTCAATATCCATGAGGGTGTGCTTAATCTCCCTGATACGCTTATGCTGGTCGCGGTAGAGTATGTAGGCTTTAGCTGTGGCGTCGTGACCCTCCTTAATCAAAACACGCTCCACAATATCCTGAACCTGCTCTACGCTTGGAATAGTGTTCTCATCGAACTGGTAGTTGACTATGGTTGTGACCTTCTCGGAAACCTTCTCCGCGATCTTACGGTCTTTACCGCCTACAGCGGAAATAGCCTTCCAAACCGCTTCAGTAATCTTGTCTTGGTCGAAGTCCACCACCCGACCATCACGTTTCCGAATTAAGGTCAACCTTTTAGCAGCCATTTATCTCACAAACAAAACATTTCACCCCATAACTTGTGGGGTATACTTATTGATTCAGTGAAATAAATACCTTGACTATACCCTTGGAAACAAAACCTATTTACCCGTCTCATCCAGGTAATGCCTCATCAATTTCTCGGTTAAAGGTCCGACTGGCTTCACCGTGTCATCAACTCTTGTGAGAGGCACGATTCCTGCAGATGAAAACGTTATGAAAACCTCATCAGCCCCCATCAACTCACCCAAACCCACCTGCCCCTCCAAAGCCTTAATCCCCGCCGCCCCTGCAAGATCCAATACAACAGCCCGCGTGACGCCAGGCAGAACCCCTTCTTTAGGGGTTTTCAGGATTCCATCCACGAAGACGAAGACATTGGATAAGGATCCTTCATAGACTATATCCTCCTCGACGAATATCGCCTCAAAAGCCCCCCTACGAGACGCCTTCTGCTTAGCCAACACCGAAGGCAGGTAACTTAGGGATTTAATCTCAGGCAGACACCGCCTACCCTCATAAGTCACAGCCGACACCCCCCTCGAATAGTCAGCCCCACTAATCTCCTCTGCGACAATAATCGTGTTTTGTCGATGGCAGTCGATCCCAAGCCCGGCAGGGCCTACCCCGCGGGTGACGGTCACCCTAACCCTTGACTCAGACAAATCATTCGCTGAAACCACGCCATCAATCCACGTCTTCAACTGGGTTTTTTCAAACGGCAGGGGAAGCGAAATACGTCTAGCCGCAGACTGAAGCCTGTGGTAGTGTTCATCGTACTTGAAAACCCTGCCTGAATAGGTTCTAAGGGTTTCAAAAACTCCGTCTCCCAACAAAAGACCATGATCCAGCACGCTTATCACCGCCTCACCTCCGTCAACCTGTTTCCCGTTAACCGATACAATCATTTCCTCCTCCCGCCTAAAGCCTCAAACAATGCGTAAGCCTTCTCAAAAGTCTCATCATATTCCCGCCTAGCATTGGAGTCGGCTACGACTCCCCCCCCAACCTGTATCATACCCTTATCCTCTTTAATTATCAGTGTCCTGATGATTATATTCAAATCCATTTCCCCGGAGAAATTAATAAAACCAATTGAACCAGTGTAGGGTCCCCTCGCGTTAGGCTCCACCTCATCTATAATCTGCATAGACCTGATTTTAGGGCAACCTGTTATCGTGCCACCGGGGAACATGGACCTGAAGACCGTGAAAACGTTTTCACCCCCCCTCAACCTACCCCTTATGTTCGTCACGATGTGGGTTAGGTGGGAGTACCTCTCAAGACACATGAACTCGTCTACCTCAACCGAACCATATTCACAGACCCGCCCTAAATCGTTTCTCTCAAGGTCGATGAGCATCGTATGCTCAGCCCTCTCCTTCTCATCAGCCATGAATTCCCGGGCAAGCCGCTCATCAACCTGCTTGTTCACGCCTCGAGGGTATGTGCCTCCTATAGGGCGGGTTTCCACCCTACCCCCCTCAACCTTCACCAGGTGTTCAGGCGAGCATGAAACAAGCCAGTGACCCTCAAGACATAGGAAGGCCGCATAGGGTGAAGGGTTTATGCTGCGCAGCCTAAGATAAATGTTTAAGGGATCCTCGGATAATTCGCACATAAACCGCTGTGACAGTTTAATCTGGTAGGCGTCGCCCTCCGAAACGTGTTTTTTACATTTCTCCACTGCTTCCCGGTACTCCCCCCAAGTGAAGTTGGAGGTGAAACTCATCGTGCAACCCGGCTTCGGCATCTCAACCTCCCCTGCACCCTCTAAAACCCCCTCGATTTCGGATAACCCTCCACGTGTTTGCGAGAAGACGGTTGTTTTCCTACTAAGATGGTTGAATGAGACTACGTCTGAGGGGAATATGAGATACATATCCGCAAGATCCACATCATCTACAGCACTACGACCTAAACCATGTATTGTGTGGGCTAGGTCGTATGAGAAGTAACCAATCGCCCCTGAATAGAAAAGAGGCCACCCGGTTTCGCGATCCACCCTCCGTTCTGAAATTATTTTTTCAAGCACCTTCAATGGATCCCCAAATAAAACCCTGCTCCCCCCTTCCCCCTCCACCTGGATCCGACTGCCCTTGCTTTTGATTTTCATGTACGGATTCAAGGCTATGTACGAGTATACGCCGTTTTTCTGGCTCTCCAATAAAACCGATTCCCCCCGGTATAGGGCTTTATAGGCTGCCGCAGGATCAATCCAAGGCAGCTCCTTCACAAACATTTTTTTTCCCCTTGAGATTCAAAGATTTTTTTTCCTGGATTGCGGGGGCTGGAAAAAAACAAGACAAAAAAAACAATGCCCTACGTAAAAAAACAATAGCAGGCAACCTTAAAAAAAGAGGTTTCCAATAGGTAACCTTGCGATTATTTAACCGCCCATCGAATATAATCAAAAAAAAGATTAGCCTGCTTCAAGCAAGAAACCTTACAGTAGAGGTCGCCGGTAAACCGATACTGAAAAAACTTAACCTCTCGGTGGAGGAATCGGAAACCCGCATATTATTCGGCCCCAACGGATCGGGTAAGACCTCCCTTCTGATGGCTCTTGCAGGCGTCCCAAGCTATCGGCTGACTGAAGGGGAAATAATCTTCCAAAACCAACACATAACCCAACTACCCCTCAATGAGCGTGTGAACCTCGGCGTGGGGTTGGGGTTTCAGCAACCCCCGGAAGTAACCGGAGTCAAACTAAAAGACCTCCTGAAGATATGTGCGGGGGACTCCCCGAAAGACGGTTTAAGGCCTCAAGCCCGTGAATTAGCCGAGAAACTGCGGTTAACACCCTACCTTGACCGCGACGTTAACGTGGGTTTCTCCGGGGGGGAGCGCAAGAGGGCGGAGGTACTTCAGCTTCTGCTTCTGAAACCCAAGCTGCTTTTACTTGATGAGCCTGATTCAGGCGTAGACCTTGAAAGCCTTAAATTAATCGCTGAAACAATAACCCAGTACCAGGCAGAGGAAGGCGCCTCCGCCTTAATCATAACCCACCAGGGATACATACTAGAGCACATTAAAGCTGAGAAGGCGTGTGTCTTGATGGAGGGGGGGATCTTCTGCGAAGGCGATCCCGACAAAATATTCCAAGACATAAAGGAAAAAGGATACAGGGGGTGCGTGGAATGCCGGATGCGGATGAAAAAATAGATTCACTAACCCAACTACCCCACGAAATACTAAAGGCAGCCAGGGCCTCGGGGATAGAGGAAACACCTGAAACCCGGTCAGGATCCTACATGCACTTAGACGATAAAACAATCCTATCCCAAGTCGAGGAACACTATAGAAGCCAGATCGAGATAATGAACACCCCCGACGCCCTTAAGAAATACGACTGGCTCTCCGACTACATGTGGAATTTAATCGACCCTGAAACCGATGAAACCACTAAGGCGGTTGAAGAAAACTATTCAGGCGGCTATTTCATGCGCATAAAAGAGGGCGCCAACGTCACCTTCCCGCTTCAATCCTGTCTTATGATTTCAGCTCAAAAACCCCAGCACGTGCACAACATCATCATCTCCGAGCCTGATTCCTCCGCACGGATAATCACAGGCTGCGCCCTACATCCTCAAACCAGTAAAGCCGAACACCTGGGGGTGTCGGAAATATATGTCAAGGAGAACGCATATCTCAGTTTCACTATGATACATAACTGGGCTTCAGACACTAAAGTCAGGCCTAAAAGCGTAACCCATGTAGGGGAAAACGCGTCCTTCATTTCAAATTACGTCTCCCTCAAACCTGTGGCGGACCTTAAAATGTATCCTAAGGCCATATTAGACGGCCCCCACGCCACCGCCCACCTAAACAGCATCCTACACGCCCCCGGAGAATCCCTGCTTGACGTTGGAAGCCGCGTGGACTTGCTTGCACCTGAAACCAGGGGGGAAATAATATCCCGGGCGATCGCCAAAGACCGGGCGAAAATAATTGCAAGAGGCCTTATTTCAGGCCAAGCCTCCCCCCTTAAAGCCCACTTGGAGTGCCGGGGCTTGCTGCTCAGCGACGAGGCGACGATACACGCCATACCCGAGCTTGTTGGATCCAAAAAAGACGTGGACTTATCCCATGAGGCGGCGGTCGGGAAGATAGCCGACAAAGAAATAACCTATCTCATGTCTCGGGGATTAACAGAAGACGAGGCTACGTCCGCCATAGTCAGAGGATTCCTGGACGTCGACATAATGGGGTTGCCCCAGGAATTATCCCAACAAATAACGCAGCTTGTGGACGATATGACGGAGGGGATGTAGATGAGTGAATCCGTATTCCGCAAAATAACTTCCACGCAATCCCAAGAAAAGAAAACGACTTCAAATTCAGCTGGGGATGTGAGGAAGTAGATGAAGAAAAGATGATTGAAGTCCGGTAAAAAAATCAAGTCAAGTCTTTAGAAGTTCGGTCACTAGTCCGCTGTATTGTGG
>WJJK01000141.1 GCA_014729705.1 Candidatus Altarchaeales archaeon
AGCCCCCCAAGGCTACATTTGAGGATCCCAGATAACCGTGAAACTGTTTCTTATCCGTACTCCCTGAAGGACCTTGGGGTCCTTGAGGTCCTTCTGCTCCATCTAAACGAGAAACACAGAAGATGAAATCTGCAGACAAATTTTCCGCGGTAGTAAGAGATTGTATTTGCGGCGTCAAGAAATCCCCATCGGCAAGCTCAGCAAAAAATACATTCAACAAGGGTCCCTGCAAATCCACAGCATCTGAGGGATTCCCGTACACCCTAGTTGAGCCAGAAAGGACGCTGCTGTCGTTTAACCTTACTCTTATCTGTCCTTCATCGTCTATATCTCCCGCATAAGAGATCTGATAAAGACCATCGGACTTGATTAAAATCCTATCACTATTGGAGTCGTCGTGTTCAAGTACTGCCGTGTTTGTTTCTAAATCAGTAGTATCCAGGGAAATGTCAGTCCAGCTCAAGGGTACGTTAGAGATAGAAGTAGTTCTGCGCGCCTGAACAGCGGCGGATTTGGTAGGAGGAGATAGCAGAGAAAGACTAATGCTGTTAGTACCAGAGGCTACTATAATGTCTGGTTGCGTAGATACAATAGCTTTGGCTTGGGCCAAAATGTTTGGACTTTGATTTATTATCTCTTGTTCTACTGCCTGATCAGCTAAGGAACCTTCTACAGGAGGAGACAGCAATCCGCCGTCAATAAAAGCTTGACTTCCTGGGGTATTTAGTTGGTTAACTCCATCATCTAGCAGTACGGTACCAGCATTTATCTGAGTGCTTAGATCAGAAGATCGTCTTATTTCTTCTGGAGTTAGAAAATCGGATGCAGTTATCTGCCCAAAAGATCCTGGTACAGTTATAGCAATGTCGTCCAGGTCTATTGGATTAGGCGTTTGGTTTTTGAAAATAATGGTCTGAGGCATCAAGTTCTCCAGGCAATCTCTATTGTGGCGAAGGCATCTGCTATACCTGCGCCTGTGGCGGAAATAAATACTTGTAGAACATCTCCTTCACTAACATCGATGTTCAATCCGGAATCAACCGTAGCTGTGGCTGAAAGCACATTGGTGGTGTTTAGATCTGTAGAGTTATTAATTCTTATGATGAAATCTTTGTTTGCTGCTCCGGTGATGTATCCGTAGGTGGCGGCGGTGATAGTACCATCTCTGGGAATGATCCAACCAGCAAAGTTGTTAATGACGTTTCCGGGCCTTAGGTATGTCCCATCGCTGTTCCCATCTTCGGAATACAAAACCACCTGGCGGTCTATACTTAATCTCTTATTGCCTCTTGTGGGGTCATTAATAAAGACCAAACCATCAGGCCCCGGACCTAAAGAAGCAATGCCTGCACCTGAAATAGTAATGTTTGGATCTGCAGTAGAAATACTTACTGTATTTTGTCCCTGAAGGGTCAGCGTCCCAGTTAGGGTATTTAGGGAATCTACGTCTGGTCCTTCTACTTCTTCAAAGGCAGGGCCGGATACGGTTATGGTTTGGCCTGCAGTGGAAACATTAACTATTCCTCCACCAACTACTTGTACTCCTGAGCCCGAGGCGGTGGAGTTGATGACGGTCTGTTCGAAGTTGGGCACCAAAAAAGGATTTTCTAAGAAGACTCTTTGGGCGTGAGTAGGTTCGTAGAGACCTATAGGGGTCCCGTCGGTTCCACTAACCGACCCCAAGCTTACCACTTGTCCTTCTACTGCTCGAAATACCATTTTAAGTCTCCACCATTTCTACAGAAGTTATCTGTCCCCCGGAACGATTTATCGTAGAAGTTATAGTCTGCACCACGTTACTATTTTCATCATGCTGGTTTTCTACTACTTGATTTACTCTTCCAAAAGAGTCGCGAGAAACGGACACGCTTCGGATTAATGTACCCGTGATGGGGGCTGTTCTTATGTCCACGGCCGAAACTCTTCCAAGAGGGTCTCGAACGATGTCGATAGTAGAAGTTTCTGCGAGATTATGTACTAGACTGTCTATTTGTTCATGCTGGTCTGGAACTATTGCTGAGGAGTTTATCTCCACGAAATTAGTGCCCGTGACTACAGTTATACCCGAACCTGCGGTTACAATACCCCTACCTGCGAAATAGTTAGAGAAGGTTTGGTTAACTATCGAGATATCTTCTGTGCCAGTTATAACTGGTTCATCGAAGAACTGATTGAATTCAAACTCTTCTACTACGGAAGAGTCCTGTATTTGGGTGTTCGTTATTCGCGTGCGGGGCATTATTATTTCTTCCCCGTTCTCTTAGATCTTGTTCTCTTGGGTGTCTTAACTCCCTTAGAGGCTTGCGCAAAATCTTCTTTTTCTTGAGAGGCTTTTGTTTGTTCTTCTTTGTTAATATCCAGAATGCGATTATAGGTATCTCTGATCAAGACTTCTAATAGTTCTGCTTGTCCTTTACGGAAAGCTATCTCGTCGAGAATCTTATCTCTTTGTCTCTCAAAATCAAGCAATAGATTTTTTAGTCCCTCAGTTCGGAGGTCTGCTCTTTCTTTAAACTTATCTGCCATAACTATTCCTTGTAAGCCATCCTCCAGAGAGGACGGCTTTTTCTAAACGATTAAGTCGGTGGGAACTTCCAAACCTGAATAACATCGTTCTTCTTGATGTTGAACTCAAAAGCCAGCTGGTCTGGGGTACCAACAAAGTATACGTCGTTATCTGCACTGGAGTCAGCGCCGGGCAACTGAAGTATACCATTGACGAAAACGGATACGTTTTCTACAAAATCGGTGGCGTCTGTCCAGACAATAGTATCTCCAGAAACAGTCCAACCTGCGCCGGGAGAGGATAGATCTACAGCAGTATCTGCTCCAAAGTTTCCGCCAGTTCGAATCAGCTTCACCTTGGCTATCTCTCCAGCCTGAGAACCACTTACGGTGGATAGGGCTGAGTCGAGCTCGCCTACCGCTTGTTCCAAGCTTCCGTTCTGGGTTACGAAAACAGTACTGGAGTAAATAGGAAATACGTCAAGGTCTCCAGAGGAGCCCACAAAGCTATGTAGATTATCAAGGGATCCGCGAGCGCCGGAAAGAGTAATCAGACCAGGGGTGCTTGCGGTGGGGTCAAACCAGTTGAAGTCAGGACTCTCACCCTTAATGTCTCTTAAAGCCGTCCGCAGGTAGTTCAGGTCCATAACCAAGGTACCAGATACCTGCGTGGGATCGTTAAGAAATGCATCGTTTACGATGTTCTCGGCAAATCCCAGATCCAGAGTGTCGTCGTATTCGATCCCGGAGGTTGTGGACCTGACCTGATTTTGTACTACTAAAGTACGTGGCATTGGATTACCTCCTATGTTTTCTCATGTTTCATAAATTGCAAAATCTCGTGTTTCCTCAAGGGAAACTCTAAAATAACTTTACTATTGGAGGTACTGTCTATCACAGGGTAGAGATCATCAGAACCTCCTGTTAGTCCTAAATTGGTTAAGTTACCGTTCCAGTAAATAACAATCCTTTTCTGAAATTCATTTGCGTCCACAAAAGTGATTTCATCTCCTGAAACAGCCCACCCAGGACCGGGGTTGTTTATGTCTATAACAGTGCCTGGGTTTACAGTGCCATCTAAACGAACTAATACTCTTCGCAAGATGTCCTTAACCGCGTCTACGGGTCCTCCCGGACCGCCTTGAGGTGGAACCACTAAAGATAGTTCTGACATAATACTACCTCTTAAGAGGGGGTAAAACTACCGTATATCGGTAACCTGGGTCCTGTCAGGCTCGGCGGTCTTGGTTACGGTGGCAGTTCCGCCTGTTAAAATCCTGAAGTTTCGCAGGATGAACATTTACCCTTCCTCCTCCTTTCGTCTTTCGTACTTACAATAATGCATCTTTGTACTGCAGACTTTATTTATGACTTTTCCATCTGAACCTGGTATTCGGCAGGCGCCGCTTTTGACGCTGCCTCTTCCACAACACGCTTTGGAAAAAACCCAGGTAAAATGTTTACAGTCAGTTTTGTTAAAATTGAAAATCTTTTGAACCATTACATAGCCTCATAATCGGATAAAGCCAAAAAATCATCCTCGTCCATTATAAAAGTCATTCCATTGAATAAATGAACCATTACTTGCTTCACCGGTACTCCTTCACAGCGCCACAAGTAGTAATGCCAATCCGCTACAAAATGATCGAGGAGTTTTATCAAAAAGTGACCCCCTCCGTGCCTAGGCACATTATCTTAAGGTTTTTACAATTCTTCCAAGGTCCGATAACTGTTCCCTGTAAATAATCCTATATCCCGCTGTCAGGTCTACATCATTTTCTTCCCCGTCCCTGAGTACCTGCATTAAGTACAAAAATCTGGGCGGCTCGGGGTTTAGAATTTTTAGTCTGTTTTTTAAAGCCACATTAGCAGTGACATAATAAAGCCGCCAAAATCTGGCTTTATCTATACTTTCACTGTCGTATTCTTTTTCTGTTTGGAAAAACTGCTCGGCTACTTTTTCTACCAGACTGTACCTTTTAAGTTGCTTCTCACATTTTTTACGAGTTTCTTCTAATCTAGTACACTCGCGAGCGTTTACCCTTAATACAATCATACTACTGTGTAAGTAAAAATCAAATCCCTGAGACTGAATTGTGTCAGCCTCTATCAAATCTTCAGCAAGGGCTATTATTTCTTCTCCTTTTTCTTTCAGAAGATCCTCATCACAACCCTCGGCTTCCGGGGTATAGTTGGGGCCATCCAAACATTTGAGGACTATTTGTGCTACTTCACTATTAGCATCAAGGGCCCAGTGTGAGAGAAGCGGTGAGGGAGCCACACTTGTACAAGAAAGGAAAAATAAGGTACTTAAAAGTACGGTTAATTTTTTGAACATATTCTAAACCACCGTGTCAATGATATCTATTATTTCGTTAAAACCCCTAGAGTTAAATAAAGCCCAGTTGTTCATAGCAGGAAAAAGCTTTTTTAGGGACCCAAAAGCTTCGCGTACGTTGTTTTCTACCTTAGCATCGTGCGAAACCTTTATCAGCTCTTGTTCCAGCTCTTTCAAGTTCTCTTGGATTACCTCAGCATTGTTTCTTGCTCTTTTTTCCAAATAATCCTCGGACAGATTAGGATACTTTGCTTTGAGCATGTTAACATCGGTTATATAGTTAAGATCGTTGTAGATTCTTTCCAGCCTCTGGATGGTTTCCTTATTCCAGTTCTTGGAATCAAGAAGATCTGCGTATTTGTTTTTTAGTTCTTCGTCTAAAGAGAAATGTAAATGAACAGAGTTAGGATTTATTAAAGGGTACTTCAGTTGCTCAAACTCTGCTCCCAACTGAAACCTTTTCCAAATTTTCACTCCCATAGTACCTAAGGATAAAACGGGGGCCGCTATTGCGGCCCCCGGTACTGGAATAAAAGGTATAGTCGCTTTCAATACATTTATCGCACGTAGGTAATTTGCGTCACTTAAAACCCTAGGCTTAATAACTATGTATTTTTTGTCTACCTTTTGATCTTGAGGCTTTGCAGCCTTGAGTATGGCTAAAATAGCCCCTGACCAATCTACCATTTTTAGACGTCTCCACAAATTTCTAAAGAACTTTATCACTTACTTATCTTCCCGCTCACCAATCTCGTGGAGACCAGCCTCTTCGGCTTCCTTGCCTTTTATCTTGAGCTTCTTATTGGTAAAATCACGCCCAGCTTTGAGGGCAGCCTCTCGGGCCGCATCCATCTTTTCTACAGTTGTTTTACCAATTTGGATGTTGTATCTATTGGCGGCAATCTCAATAGCCTCATTGAGTACGGAGGTAGAGAGCTCATCAGCAGCAACCTCTGCGTTATCTATTACAGCATCGAGAATGGCTCTGCGCTTTTCTTCTCCGTCGAGATCGTTTCTAAAAGCTACGTCAATAACCATGGGCAGAAGAGATTCCACCATTTCTTCAATTTGTTCGTCGTGCTTATCCCATAGAGCCTGAATCCAGTCCCAAGCCTTGGCAAACCACTCTCTAATTTTCTTTAACATTATTTTTCCTCCCAGTTTACTTCGGACTCCAGATAGATGTAGGCCGAAGTTATTCTCTTTATTGGAGTTCCTTTTGAGTTTTTACAAACTAAATACTTTCCATCCGGGAGGGAGAACCAAGTTATCGTGTCTCCCTCAATTAAAGCCTCTTCTAAAATGACCTCATTCTGATCCAGAGCCAACAGCCCTTCTATTTTCTGGAACGAGTGTACGCTTTTGGTCCCGCTGTAATCTCCTGTTAAATGCATTTTCTTGTTCCCTCTTTTTCTCAACGAACTTATCAAACTGCTTTTGTCTTTTTGCTATAAACTCGAGGACATCTAAAAGTCTAGGACCTGGTCTTCCTGTCCACCCAACGTGCAGAAACCCGTCGTCTGGTTGTTCTACACACCATACCTTGTTGGTACTATCGGTTAAAACTACAGGCATGTTGTCTCCTTTTCCGAACACACGTATAGGGATTAACTCCCTATGTGTTTTAAGTTTAGGAGTTTATCCTTATCTTTACATAACGTCGGATACGATTACTGCGTTGTATCCGTACTGGATCAGCCTTTCTACGTCTTGTGGGCTTAGCTGGAAATTAAATCCTCCTATTTCAAAAGTCGGGATAACTATGGTTTTTCCCCACTCCTCTTGGGGGATGTGCCTGTTGTCGGCTGCATCCAGAAAGTATTCCGCCAGAATCTTAAGATAGTTCCAGATAAATAGATACCGGGCTTGTACGTCCTGAACCTTTCTTTTTACACTAAAATCGGCTCGGGGACTTAAGGTAACTAGTAATCTTTCACCCTCGGGAAAAATGTCGAACATGTTGGTAATCAGAGCCCCATCAGTTACGGGGATTCCATCCAGCTCCTGGTAGGGAAAGATGAAAGGAATGGTGGACGACATTCTCACTGCCTTCCATACGGGAAGGTTTGGGTACTTTTCTTTATCCAGGATTATTCTATCTCTGCCTAAAATGGTGACTACTGCTATCTTGCAGTCTATTTTGAAGTCTTTGAGAGTAGCCTCCCCAAAGATATCTCGGTAGAAATCGTCTAGGGGTTTCCCTGAATAAACGCTGGGGTTTGTTAGGCTGCAAAGGTTTTTTATGCTAAAGTCTTTGAAACTTTCATAAGGAGTATGTGGCGCCATCTGCTTGAGTTCTTCTATGCTTCTTCCAAGAGCATAACCAGCGGCTATAATGGCACCTCCTGAACTTCCTGCTATTCTCTTTATCTCATACCCTTTTTCTATAATACCTTCTATGCAGCCTACAAAACAGGGAGCTCTGACCCCCGAAGCGTTTAGAACTAAATCTACCTCTTTAGTCTTCCGTAATCTGTCCCACAACGACATTTGATAGTCCTACCAGGTCCTCTTTTTGTTGGTCTGTTAAAACCCAGTGCTTGAGCTTTAGTCCCCTGGCTATCATAGCCTGGTTGAGGACTGAAGCTACCCTTTCTGTTATTCTTAACTCTTCTGGGCAGCGGACTGTAGCAATGTCGCCATTGGTTTCTACGGAAACCTCTATGTTGAGTACAACGGGATCTTGTTGGGACATGTTAGTTCCTTCCTGTAGATCCAAATCCCCCGGCGCCTCTTTCTGTGGCACTTATTTCATCTACGATTTCAAAGTTCCTGCGATAAACTTTGCTAAGTACCATCTGGGCAATGCGGTCTCCTACCGAAACGCGGAAGACGTCGGGGCTGTGATTAATCAAAATAACTTTTAATTCCCCTCGATAGTCCGAATCAATGGTTCCGGGTGTATTAAGAACGGTCACTCCGTGCTTAAAAGCTAAACCACTGCGAGGACGTATTTGTACTTCTAATCCAGGAGACATTTCAAAAGAAAGACCTGTTTTTATAGTCTCCCACTCTCCTGGTAAAAGGTCTACATTTTCAACGGCGTACAAGTCAGCGCCGGAGGATCCAGAGGTTTGGTAGGTGGGAACCTTTGCTTCAGGGTGTATTTTCTTAATCTTAAACATTTCTGGAGTAGTAAAATCTGACATTACTTTACCTCAAATCTTACATCTTGATTACGCTTTTGTGGCGCACTTCTCTTGAGCGGTCCCTTCTTGACTGGGGCCTCATAGTGAAAATCTTCTGGTTCTATAGGTTCTGTAGTCAGCACATGGCCTATGGCGATGGGATCACGGGGCATGAGGTGGATGGGGCTTCTACCAGAGTTTCTGATGGGTATCTCTACTGGTACCTCTGGGCTATTTTTATCTATGCAAATCATAGCAGGAAAAAGTTCTCCTACTCTTTCCGAAAGTTTAGGATGAGTTTTGATTTCCAAAATACCATTCTCATCTTCCACTTTAACAACGACGTTTACAGGTATCCTCATTATCTCCGAGGGTTGTATTACCTGTGGCCGAATAGCAGAGAAATAAAGAGTTCTTTCTTCTACATCTACTCCCCCTGGCTCGTTTTCTTTTGCTTTGCAAAAATAAACCTTCATAATATACCTTGAAGCCGCCCGGGCATAGAGCCCGGGACGGCTGACAAAAATTGTTAGGCACCTCGACCAGGGTTGTCCGAAGTGGTAACGCCAGGTAGAGTGGCATTTCCACTTGGAAGCTTGCCTGATCGTCCAGTGCTGACGGTCTGAGTTCCAGTGGAGCTGGATCGTAGATCCAGATTCTGGAAGTAGCCGCGGTTCCACTGCATACCAAACTGAGCGGCAGGTACGGGACCAGCCATGTCAGGGTTTCGAGTGGTCTCAGGGCCGAAACCGTTAGCATTGGTGTCGAATACAGGGTCAAGCGAATCGAGGTTTACAACTGTTCCGTCGTGTTGTAGTACACCCATTTTTATCCCTCCGTTGTTAGTTTTCGGGTCTTGGGTCTGTGAGTCGCCGGGAGAAGGACCGGTTGGGCGCAGCTCTGAAGGCCTGGACATAGTCCGAAAGACTTTGTCGCTCACCCATGGAGGGATTACCCAAGACTTATCGAACCTTCTTCAAGAAATCCTCATTTACTCGAGGAAGGTTTGTAAGATTGTTACCCTCACTGGCGTCCGCCTTGGTCCTTACCGCATCGTCGCCGTAAGCACTAAGGAGGACTGGTTTGTCTCCATCCCAGTGGCGAACAACGAGCTTCCTGCTAAAGCTTACCAGGGAGTTTAAATCCTCCTTGCTAACTCTAACAAGATAGTCGTCTTCTCCGAGCTCGGCTAAAAGCTCTACATCTACATAAGTTTCTTCGCCCATTGTAAAACCTTTCTGTTAAACAACAATCTTACGTAAAAAAGCGTAAGAAAATTGCCGCTGTTAGATAAACTATAAGTTATTTGGGCTTTTTTGTCAAATACTACTGGTCAGAGGCTCCGGGTCCGCGTACCACATTCTCAGCTTGCGGTTTTCCTTCTTCGCTCCAAACAAGATCAAAGTCTACGGTCTCGCCTTGTTCCAGCTTCTTGTAGCCTTCCATCTGGATCTTTGTCCAGTGGACGAAGACGTCGCGGGTCTTTCCGTCGTCGTCAGTTACCTCAGGGGTTGTTAGGAAACCAAAACCCTTCTTGGGGTCAAACCACTTGCAAACACCTTGCATTTTCTTACACTCCTAAATCGCGGGCATTTCCCGCTTACAAATCTTTATAGTTTTCTTGTATTTCCACCATGGGAAAGTACTTCTGGACCATTTTCAGTTATGAGAACCATGTGTTCTACATGCGTAGCCCTGGAGCCATCCAGGGTTACTATGGTCCATTTGTCGGGGAGAACCCCCAATCCTACCTTATGCTTCAAGAGCATAGGTTCCAGGCAGAAAACCATACCGGGTTTTAAAGTTATTCCCCGGCCTGGTCTTCCGAAGTTGGGGACTTGAGGGGCTTCATGCATTTCTCTCCCTATAGCGTGTCCACAGAACTGCAAGACGTTTTCGTATCTACTGTTAAAAATAGAAGATTGAATGGAGTTACTTATATCACTCAGTCTGTTTCCAGGGCGACAGGCCTTGATACCTTCGTGTAAAGCTTTGTGCGAGGCGTTCATGATCCTTTCATCTTCTTCGGATATATTTCCTACCCCAAAAAGTCGGGCAAAATCGGCAAACCAACCATCGATGCTCAAACCGCAATCTATAGTTAAAATGTCTCCGTCTTCTATAGGCTTATCATCCGGAATACCGTGTACTAAAACGTGATTACGTGAAAAACAAATACTTGCGGGAAACCCAGGAACTCCAGGCGACATAGAATAGTTCTTAAAAGCTGGAATACCTCCATTATCCCGTATAAAGGTTTCGGCCAATGCGTCCAGTTCTCTGCCCGTCATCCCGGCCTTTGTCTTGGCTTCAGACTCTAATATATCCAAACAATCCGCCAGGACGGCAGCAGATTTTTTCATCTTTAAAACTTGTTCAGGTGTCTTAATCACGGACATTGTCTATCAACTCTCCAGGAAATAAGAGGCTAACTTCTGTTATTCCCTCTCTGGTGTGCCACATAATGTTTATGTCTTTATGCTCTTTTGCATAAGCTAAGAGAAAGTTTACAAAAGCTGCGTGACTTTCTTTAGCTTGCGGTGTTTCTTTTTCTTCTTCCTTGGCTAGCTCGTGCCAAGCTACATACCAGGCAGCTACGCCAGGAGCGTAGTGGTCTGCTTGAGACTTGTAACGGGAAGGAAGTTGATTGATTTCTTCTACTGCCTTTTCGTGACCGTCATGCTTTATTACCAGAGCAGCTGCTTTTCCGCCTGCGTTATAAAAAGTTAGAACGGCTTCGAGCTGGGTTTTGCGGTTAGAAACATTAGGGTACTTCTTATTATAGAGCCACCACAAATAAGCACAAATAGCTTTTATGCCCAAGTCCTTTTCGTCCGCCTCTTGCTTGTGAAAATCATGGAGGTTTTTAGGATCAGGACAATCAGACATGTTTGCTATGTTTTGTATCTGACGCGCACCAATACTTGTAAACTGACCATAACCGTAAGCTCCTGTAGGACTTATAGCCTCAGAAACGAAACGGGATTCTTGTGTAATCAGGGCCCTTACAAGATTGGGATCAATTCCAAAAGTTTTAGAGTACTTGAGTATGTAAGGACGTACTTCCTTCTCTCTTTCTCTAACGCTTTGGGAAATATGTACGCTCATTCCTTCCTCCGCGGATTACTTTCCGCTCCGTAGTTATTACTTACTTGCATGAACTCAGCCTTACGCTGTAGTTCTTTTATACTGCGGGCTCCTCCATAAGTTAGACCACTTCGAAGTCCCCCGAGGATTTCATCTATAAGGTCATTTGCAGATCCAGAAACCGGAGCCCAGAAGTCAGTGCCTTCTGCTACGGTCTTTTCTTTAAGACCCCCGTAAAATTCATTCTGGAAGTCTTCGCTAGCTTGTCCCCGGTACTTGCATACGGGAGTTCCGCGCCCGACGTCACAGAAGTAACCATCTTCAACGTTGAGCTTCTTTTCCGCAGCGCTCTCTTCCGTTAGAGCGAAGAGTTTTCCGATCATTACCGTAGAAGCCCCGGCAGCCAGAGCCAGAACCACATCGCGGCTGTTTCGGATTCCTCCATCCGCAATAATAGGCACTCTTAATTTTCTGGCAATTTGAGCACACTCATAAACAGCAGTAAACTGCGGAACCCCAAATCCAGTCACGATGCGGGTGGTACAAGCTGCGCCAGGACCAACACCTACCTTGACCGCGTCTGCTCCAGCATTTACGAGATCCTGGTAAGCCATTGGGGTGCATACGTTCCCTGCTACTATTTCTATGTGCGGAAACTGTTTCTTTATGGTGCTAATAATGTTGTGCATCTTCTCGGAGTGACCATGAGCTACGTCTATGCATACCCCCTTGGGTTTCTCTTCCAAGATGCGAAATAGATCGGGACCCTCTTTGATTCCGCAGGAAACAAGTATATTTCCCTGAAACTGTTTAATCCATTCAACTTGTTTTTCCACAGAAGCAAATCTATGGAAGATAGGCATTCCACCTCTTCGTAGGATTATTTCCGCCAGACTTGGACTTATTACTGTATCCATGTTAGCTGGAATCAGTGGCATACCTATTTCGATGTTTTTAGTAAGCCACGTTGAGGTATCTGGTTCTGTCCTGCTCGGAACGTTGTTGTACTGAGGTACAAGACAGACATCGTCAAAAGTAAGTCCAAACTGCATTTTACTTCCCTATAGTTTTTCCAAACTTCATATCGCCTTGGAAAGCGCGACTTGCGACTCTCCGTATGTAAGAATCGTTTAAATCATCAAGAATGTCAAGCTGGTTTTTGTAAGGGTCTCCCTCAATAGTTCCTTCCAACCAACTTTCCCACATAAGGGCAGTCGCTTCGTCTGTTCTCTCGGAGGCTACCAGTGTCTCATACTTGCCGGCCATGATCATGTTTCTTATTCGCTGGGAATCAAAGGCCTGCTTGAAGTTCTTCACGCAATCTCTAACTGTTCTTTCTAACTTTTTAAAGCGCTCCACATCTGTTGCTGCTCTTATTTTCAGATAATAACTTTTTCCAGCTCTTAGTTCATCGTATATAGAGGCGCTAACCCAGTAACAGAGTCCTCTTTTTTCACGTAGCTCTTCGAACAAATACTGACTAAAGCACGCCACCGCTATGTCCAGAGCCATTTTCCCTTTCCTGGTCTTGGGCACAAAGACAGGTTTCAATAGCATCAGATACTCTTGCTCAAGTAAGTGCTTTTTTAGGGTAAGAGTTTTGTTTATGAACTTAAATTTAGGTCTTCTTTTCCTGTGCGGTCTCTCTCTATTAGAGTTGTCAAATCTATTTACCGCTCGTAGTACTTGTTCTTCGGTCAAATCTCCAGCGATGGCGAGAACCAGATTGTCACCTCTATAATAGTTATTGTAAAAAAGCTTGAGGTCTTCTATAGTGGCTCTTTTTATGCTTTCTATAGAACCCATTATGGGATGATAGTCTTCTCCCAGAGCGTGTCTGTAGGTCTCGGTTTCCAGTTCGTGGTCAGCGTCATCCTGCTCGCCCTGAATTTCCGAAATAATAACAGGCTTCTCTATTTCTTCCCATCTTTCCTCCGGAAAGGTGGGGTTATGTAGGATGTCCATAAGAACTTCCAGGGACTCTTCCCACACCGAGCGCATACAGTTTGCGCTATAGTGGGTTTTGTCATGTCCCGTCCATGCATTGGAATCTGCGCCTATTTTTTCCCAGTCCCTGTTTATTTGTTCCCAATCCCTATTTTGGGTTCCAGCAAAAAGCATGTGTTCTAATGCATGGCAATAACCCTCGTTCTCGGGCTTTTCTTCTATGGCACCCAGATTGACGAAGTAAGACAGATCTACAATGTGGCTTTTCATAGGTCTAAATAGAACCTTTAAGCCTCTGTCCGATTCGAGAGCGCGCATACTCCTCCTTGTCTGGAAAAGCGATTACTCGCTCTTCCAGTCAATAATAACGTAATCAGCCATTAACTTCAATGTTAATGCCGTTGGATCCCCCGCTACCACCGGGTTTATCTTTACGTCGCTCCCGGATAGCCGCAAACCTTTCTTCCTTTAGCTTTTCCTTATGCTTCCTGTCTTCTTTCCATTGGCGCTGATACTCAGCTCTGTCTTCTTTTGTGGATTCTACTCGGCGAATAGAAACTCCCTTTCCAGGAGTGTACGCATTAGCACCCATTATTTCCTCCCGTACACGTCCTTTATTCTCTCAATGTCTGCCTCGTCAAAATCTCCGAAAGCCATTTCAAGAAATTTGGCATCGTGTACTATCTGTGTGTTTTTGATGGAATGGGTTGTGCCTCGAGGAATAAATACTGGTTCAACAGACACTGACACATCCTTCATAAAAATAGTCTTATCTCCTACCAAAGCCACGAGTCCTGGATCCAATGCGACCCATAGCTCGTCTCTGTGTTGGTGTCTCTGTACAGAGAGTTGTTCTCCAGGGTGAACCTCTATGATTTTTACCGTGGTTTGTTCATTTTCACAAAACTGGATGAACTTTCCCCACGGGCGGTATTCCTGGTAGAACCTTTCTTCAAACATAGTTTACTCCATGGACGCAGCAAGAGTAAGTCCATTTGACACCGCATGCAGAGCATCCGGGGCGTGTCGAATCTCGGAAATCTCTACAGGCATATCAACCGCGTTAAGAGCTTGTTCGAACTTGGCAATAAATCCTTTGGGAAGAGAAGTTCCTCCTGCTACCACCAAGGGAATAGGGTCCTTGAACTTTGGTAGTTGTGGAGAGCTTCGCAAATCGTGAGCTATGTTCTCCAAAGTGTACACCAGAAGATTTCCGTAGTAAACAGCAATGGCTGCTTGAACTTGGTTGCCTGGATCTGGGTCCATTAGATCCAAATCAGGATCTTCCTTTTCTTGCTGGACTATGCTGGGGGTCATGTTGGTAGCAATGGCTGCCTGCTGATCCACCCAGTCCCCCGAGCGCGAGGTGCTGAAGGTGACTACAGGGTCTCCGGCGGAGAGCACTGCTACGTTCATCATCCCTGCCCCGCAGGAGATCGCGACGCCTGTCAGCCCCTCTTCAAGTAGCTCAGAGTAAGCCAAAGCTTCTGCCTCATTCATTGGATGAGCATCGAAGCCTAGGCTGTTAATAAAAGATCTAATCATGTCTTGGTGAAACAGCTGGTCAAACTCGGCGTCAATAGGTTTGGCGGGAGAAGAAAAGATAAGCTGCTCTCCCTTGACTCGAGGCTCTCCCACTATTCTCTTGATTAGTTCCTGTAGAATAGGGAAGGCTTCTTTTTCGGCGGGGGAAAGAACACCTCTGTGCATTGGTCTGCGCGTTACAATGTGGCGCTCATTGGCCATTACAAAAGCGTCTTCACCCAGAACATAAAAACTTCCGTCTTTTTCTATGTAAGGGGCTTTTCTATCATCAAGCCCTTTTTTGATAAACTTCGCATTGATCGCCGTTTTGGGTTCTAACTGAATGAAACAATCTCTCATTTTACTAAAATGGATTTTGCCATCATCCTCAAATCTACCGGCAACCAGAAAAGAGGTTCCGACGTCCAGACCTACGCCCTTCGGGACATCTTCCTCAGCCATGGTAAACTCCTTCTTGAACTGCTTGTTAAGCTGTTCTCGCTTTTTGATCTCTGAAGGTCGTAGAACCTTTTGTTCTACTTCCTCTTCTGGGGACTCCTCTGCTGCTGGCTTTAAAGGAGAAGTCCGGGGTTTTCTCTTGGTTCGTTCCTTGCCAACTTTGCGTCTTTCATCATTGTCTTGGCTGCGGAAACGAACGGGATCTTGTAAAAGAGAGGCATCTACCACCCTAATACCATTTTCATCAGTGGCAACCACGCCTTTGGCTTCTAACTCCTTTAGGCGCTTTTCTCGCTCATCCATTACTTATTGCCTTTTAGTTTACGCAGTCTCCTTAGCTTGTCTGCAGCTTCCTCGTCGCTGCCTTTCTTTTCTGCCAAAGAATCTCCGTGGCTAATCTTAAGTCCGGAGTCTCCGTGTTTGATGCTGGTGAGATCCGAATGCCGCATCCGCGGGCGAGAGGGAGACTCTACAGCGCTGTGCGGATTTCCCCTTCCTACAGGCAGCTGGGAGATGGCCTCAGAGACGGCGGATCTAACCGCATCCGCTAAGGCATTAGCGTCCACATCAGGTGTCTCTTTCTTACTCTCCATTATCTGCTTTAGCTCTAAAGCAAGCTTGATGGATTCCAACTGGCGTTCATCTGCCTCATGAAGACGGTCTTCTTGAACTAATCTTATCAGTTCTTTTCTATCCCTGACCCTATCTTCCTTTTCTTGTTTGAGCTTTGTGTGTCTTTCCACATCTGCAACACCAGGCACTTTTCTATCTCCCTTCCAAAATGTCAACCAGTTTATTATCGACTTCATTTTGGTTTGAAGGCTCATTTTCTTTACCGCCCTTCAGGTCTGATTCCAGTTCCTGAATCTTCTGTACCAGAGCCTCTTTTTCTTCTGCGTGCTTCTTTTGTATTTCCTCTTTATCCTTGGCTAACTCAGCTCTTCGTTTTCTGTTCCCGCTAAATAGATCATAGGACTTTGTAGCAGAGAGCCAAGTTGCTGCGGAAATAATGAAGAGATCCATACCCCCACGAACAATGTCCAAAAAGCTCCCACCTATAACGGCTTGTATTTCCGCATCGGGGGTGTTATAAAGCCACCAGGCAGGACATACAATCAAAGAAACAACAAAAGACACAACCTCAGACTTGTACCTGAAGGAAAGATTTTTCTTCAGGGCCTGGGTTGTGGCAATGATGACAGGAACAGCAGCGGCATTACCCAGTATCTCCAGTTCGTCCACTGGTTACCCCCTATGATAAATACCCTCAAAAGTTTTGTTTCTAATTTCTATCGCGTTGTGTATATCCTGCAATACTTGATCTTTGTTTTTTAGGTAATTTATAAGTTCCTCAAAATTGAAGAATATAGCCGTAGTCTCTCCTATCAACCATGAAGGGATTTTGGCTCTGGGAAGTTCTGATACCAGATATACAGGCTTACCCTCGCGAAAACTTTCCCAAACCTCCGCTAGGGTACCTGCCCCTTTTTGTACGGACTCGTCATAATATACTACCATCCCATCAGAAAGTTGGATAGCAAACATATCTTTACGGAAAAAAATATTCCGTACTAGAGATCTTACCTGGTCAAATTTTCCTTCAATTTTTATATCAGTAATAGAATGTTGTATCGGAGCACCTTCTTCATCAGGAGGCTCTATTTTTACAGGATCTATGGTCTCCATATTTATAGGCGCTAATTGATCTGTCAGCCATTGTCTCCAATTAGATCCTAAATCTTTTTTGAATTCCATACCTCCCGAGAGGTACAGGGAAATTCCACAAGCGGGTCTCAATTTGTAACGCATTTCTACAGGGACGTGCAGCCTAATTAGACCTACCAGCTTCTGTGTTGCTTCTTTATTCATTACTATCTGTGGGTATTTGCCATTAAAGCCAACTTGGGCTTCTATGTTCCATTTATCTTTCAAATATTCACAGATCAGAATATTTTCTTCCTTGGTGAAATCGCAAGTTGCTATCCTAGATTGGTTTCCAGAAGGCAGAACTTGTCCATCATCCATAAACCACACCGCCAAAGAAAGAGCGGAAAGTTTATCTAGAATTTCTCTAGTAATCGTCTTTTTACCCTTGGAATAATACTCTTTACGTAGTTTTATTCCGAAATCATGGGCACACGACCTGATTCTTTTACAAGTTCTAACATTTCTAATTTCCCCAAAATAGGGCTGAAGATTGTTGAAAAGCCATAACAAATACCCAAATTGTTTTGAACCATGTTGAATGTCAAATTCACCTTCCGGGCTCAAATATGCATCTCCTAATAGAGAGCCTCTCAAAATCTCTTCCTGCCGTTTACTAATCTTTATTAGTTTAGAATTTCTCTCTTTTTTCGACAAAGAATCTATTTTGAATTTTCTTCTTGCAAGATAAACTGCTTGTTGAGTACACCCTAACTTTTCGGCTATTTCTTTGTCCGTTAGTCCTCTATCTAAATAGAAAAACTTCAGTTTATCTTCAGGTATTTTCCTTTGACGTGTTAAAACCACTGTAAAACTCCTCGGTCGCTTTTAATGCTTCTCTCCAGTTGCTTACTCTTATGTAGCGACCTTTATCACCCTCAAGACCGTGAGGATCTTCTGGCAAATGCTGGTTCCATGGCTGATCCATGACTACCACATTTATTCCTTCTTCTAAAAGAGGAAGGATTTGACGTACTTCGTCTTCCATCATAACGGAAACACCGGCGGCTTTACAGAACTCTGCTTTCTTACTGGTATGAAATACGTCATCAAAATGACTGGTGTTTCTTTGTACCCAATCCAGACTATCTTCCTTAATCACAGGGTGGGGGTCCCGCGCCGTGATGAAATAAATTTTAAAGGGATCAGACCTAAAAAGCTTCTTTAGTTCTTCTGTTAGGAGGTAGTTGTCCTCTTCAATAGGAGGCAGATTCCGAAAGGCCCTTTGTTCTACATACAACTTACGCCGCATGTCCTTTGGTCTCTGTTCGGGAGTGATGCCAAATACTTCTTCTAAACAATAAGCCTTTCTACTTAAATCAGGCTCTAATCCGTAAGCCTCCTTAATAAGAGGGGTTATTCCCTTTAAATAGTCAGCCACTGTGTTATCAAGATCGATGCCTACTCTAAACACTGCGCTCCTCTTCTGCTCCGCTGGATGTACTTACTCCAAGCTTTTTGTTGTAGGTGTCGTTGTCAACCCAGCCGTCTCCTGTAAGAAAGCCCCACTCTCTTCGCTTTCTGAAGTGAATAAACAAAGTCCAAGCCGGACCTTTTTCTAACTCCACCCAATGAAACTCTTCTGCTGTTCTAAACTTTGGACTAAAAACCCTTCTCCAAATGCTGGTACCATCCGGTAGATGTTCTCGATAACCTGTAGTAAGAGGCATCGAAATAAAGTTCCACGGGTGGTCATGAAACACACTAAAATCGCTGATCCAAAATTTGTGAATGTAAATACCGAACCAAGGACATCGGAAGATCACGTATCTTGAAAGGTATAACTCGTCCGGGCGACGATAAATGTCGCGCAGAGTAAACCAGTTTCGCTTATAATGCTTGCTCATCTTCTTGTTCCTCGATAGGTTTCTGAATAACAGAACCCAGCCAACGATAAATAGCCTCTTCTACACGAGGTTGAACATCAGAGATAAGAGTGTACCTCGCTCTCTCCCTATCAAAGTGCATGAGAACTACTTGATTGTCCCACACAAAAGAAAACTTGTTTTCATCCCTCCATTCGAGAGTGTTCTTAGCCACGTGGTTCACGAGGGGATGAGTAACTTCAACCATTAAGCCAACCCAAGGCGACGTCCCGCTTCTGTTCTAAGGTAGTTCCTTCGCGTAGGACTTCTCCCGCGTTTCTGGGGAGTTGATTGTACTTCTTTAGGTACTTAAGGACTGCGTAATCTACCAGAGCATTGACCTCTACAGGGTCTACTTGACTTTCATCGCCTGGCTTACCAACCTTACTTGCTCGCACCTCCTTGAACTTGTTTTGCGCTGTGGCAAACATGAGGCCAAAGGAAGGAAGATCCTTCAGCTTAGATCCCTTAGTCTGCAGAAAGTAACGCGCTTTTGTAATGTCATTCATTATTCATTTACCTCAAATACAAAGTTTTATGAGCGTCATTTGGATTAGCATTTTTTCATCATACTGCCAAGTCCTAATAAGACGATCCAGCCTCTGCATTTCCTGCAGGGCATCAGTAATCTGTTCGTGTGACCATCTCCTCAGGGCAGGCATGGTCTTTTTTACTCTGTAATAGTGCTGCTTAATCTCTCTGGCAATGACATCAGCAGGCTTTCCTTCATGTTCCTTTATCTTCCGCAGAAGAATGAAATGACCACAGAGCAGAGAGAATAAAGCCAAAGGATTATAATCGTTGGCAAAAAGCATGTTGACCTGACGAAGGACTTTGGGAGTATCTCGTAGATTTATTGAGTCCAGAAGATCAAAGGGTTTGACCTCAGGCTTCCTCAGTTCGCTTGTGTGGAAAGATTTATTGATAATCTTACCCAGACGCGTGGTCTTATTTAAAGAGCTGCCAGAGAGGATTACAGCGTTTGTCGGTACTGGGCTTTCTAACAGGGCTTCTACAAGAGACTCTACCTGAGCCGGTTTGGCATCTGCGTTGCGAATGAAGATTACTTTTTTATCAGCGAACAAATCATTGGCATTGTATTCAGTAGTGAGGTACCCAGGACGAATGTCGTCGATGGTAGCGTCATACCTAAGCCAAGTGGCATCCGAGTACTTCTTCTCCATGTCGGGAAGATACTTCTTCTCGATCATGTCGTGGTCGTCGCCGTATACGAAGTAGAATCCTTTTACAGGCATCTAAACCTCTTCCTTGGTTAGCAATCTCGTACGGCCATCCATCTCAATCTCTACACGCCCCAGGCCAGCATCTATCTTGAGGTTGATCCAGGACTGGAACTCTTTACTTTCGGCCATCCTTTTGAAAGCAGTTCTCTTGTTCTGTTTCTGTTCTTTATGTTCCTCACACGTACCAACTGCGCCAGACGGGGGATGGATGCATCGTACAGCTGAGTCTGTCTTGTTCCTATGTTGTCCACCTTTTCCTGATCCTCTGTAGGTTTGAAATTCGCAATCTTTGGCGGTTATAGAAAACCATCGTCGCTTTTTCTTTACAGACATAGTGAAATGATTCCCATCTCTAAGACTGATTTACTATTTGGAGTGGCAGCAAAATTTCTCTCCACGTCTAAACAAATATTAAACAGATTTTGCAGATGTGTCAAGTCGAATACCAAATTCTGTCCCTCAGGGAAGTGCTGTCTGGCAGGCGTGCGCGATCCGAAGTTTTCCAGGCTGCACCAATAGAACCATTTCTCTAGTGTTTGGATGATTACTCGTGCATCTTCTTTCTTTCTTAGCTCAGAAACCAAAGCCAGAGATGTAGCAACATCTCCCTGGTATAGAGCGCTGACAAGTTCGAAGTAGGTTGAAGCATTACTTTCTACCTCCTCTCCGGAGAGGTGTTTTTGTAGAATGGTCAGACCGTCACGGACACTACCTTCTGCACGAATAGCTATGTCGTGAAGAACCTCATCTGCGAGATCCAGACCTTCTTCCTTTGACACCTTTCTGTAGTGTTCTACCAATGTGTCTACGTCTACATCCTTGAACTCGTAGAGCTGACATCTGGAACGTACCGTAGGCAAGAGCTTGTGGGGCTCTGTAGTAGAAAGAATGAAAGTTACCCCGGGAGGGGGCTCTTCTAAAGTTTTCAGCAAAGCATTAAAAGCATTCTTCGACAGCATGTGTGCTTCGTCGAGAATAATGACCTTGTGTCCCTTGGTGGAGTATCGAATGTTGTCGATAAGCTCCCGCACATTGTCTACCCCGGTATTAGAGGCAGCGTCTACTTCCATAACTACCATACCTAACTCGGCATCCGATAGTTCTGGATTTAGATGCCGGGCTACTATTCGGGCGGTAGTGGTTTTGCCACAACCCCGAGTACCGGCAAAGATGAGTGCGTGTCCCAAGGAACCTTTCTTTAAAGCTCCTGAAATCTGGCGAACAGTTTCTGTTTGTCCAACGACGCTCTCAAAATCGTGAGGGCGGTACTTGAGCGCTAAAATTTCGCTCATGGAAATACTCCTTTTTATTCTCCGAGAATGGCCCTTACCTTAGGATTGTTGGTATAATCATAAGGGTCAACCTTCCAACTACCCTTCATCCTGTGGTATCCCCAGTGGGCGCCGCAACCTGTACATACGAACCATCGAGTATCGGGGTTCTTAATCTTGTACATGTAGTCATCGGGCGCGTCCTGAAGGGCTACCTCACAACATTTGGAGATAAGCTCCTCGTAAGACCTTTCCTTTGCCATAATGTCCTCCTCAAGACATACTTATAGACTGGTCTAAGTTAAGCGTTTTTCGGTGTTTGCAAACCGGTAGAGAAATAGACTGCTTTAGGTCTATGGACTTTAAGTATTTACTGGCGGGTTCGTCGTCCATTTATTAGTTTCCTCAATCGGTAAGTTTTGAATGGCCACTTGTCTTTTACGATCTGGATCGCGTCCACTACCATGGTTCGGTCAGGACTTTCTGCTCCCAGAGCCTTCAAAGAGTAGCGCATTCTCTCTCGCAGAATGAAGGCATTTACTTCAGAAAGAAATGGCCTTTCTGCAAGATCACTTACTATCTTCAGAGACCTCTCTAGTTTCCTCTTCTCTACCGGCGGAAGCTTCTGCATTTCTCGCATGGAGTTCCTCCATTACTTTTACGCCGGTACTCATGCCAAGTCTATCTGCTCCTGCTTCGATAAAGGCCAAGGCATCGTCTAATGTTTTGATGCCTCCTGCGGCCTTAATCAGGGGGCGAGGAGCGTTGCCCCTAAGCTCGTTCCAACGAGCCACGTCTTCCAGTTGCGCCCCAGCAGGGCCGAAGCTTGTGGAAGTTTTAATGAAGTCTACGTTGGTGGCATAATCCTTTATAAAGTGAAAGACTGCGTCTTTTTCTTCTTTGCTCAAGTAGCAGGTCTCTACAATGCATTTAGAAATAGAACCATTTTGCTTGCAGATGTCGCTCATGTTTTGTAGTTCTTGAATAATGTACTTAAAGTTCTTGTTTCTCAACTCTGCATGGTTAAGAACAAAGTCTACTTCATCCACTCCGCGAGAGGAAAGGAACTGTGCCTCTTGCATCTTTAGCTCGAGGGGCTTGTTACCCAGAGGAAAATCTACCACTGTACAGGTCTTTATAAAAGGATAACCTGTGGCATTCAGCGTGTTTCTAACGGGGATCGCCATGTAAGGAGATACACACACTGCAGTAAACTGATGTTCGATTGCCTCATCCAGCAATGTTTCAAAATCTTCCTGTAGGGCTTCTGGTTTTAGAAGAGTATGATCAATGTAATAATTAAGAGGTTGCATCTCTCTTCCTTCTTTCTATTTCTTTCTTAATGGCCTCGTTGAACGTGTTAGAGGCTTTCTCTAACTGCTCATCCGTCCAAAAGCCCAAAAAGAAAATCTGATCTCCAAAAAGCATAGCCATTCCAGTCTCATGCTCATGGACGTCAAAGGCAAGTTCTTTGCCTTCAGCCTCTTCAAAGGTAAATCCTTTTTCTGAAACGTAAGAAGAGCCATCTTCGGACTCTACTACTTGTCGGTAGGTTCCTTTACGTGTCTCCATAATAATAACTCCAAATCTCTAAATAGAAAACTCGCCTTCCTCTAGTTTCTCTTCGGAAGGATTTTTAATACCTAGTATTTCTTTGACTAGATTTTGATCTACTTTTTGCACGGTCCCACTTTGTGTTTCCTTGTTGAGTATTTTGTACCAACTCTCAGTAGTAGCCACTACATAACCATCCAGCAAGCAAGCGGAAAGTTGGTATTGGAGCCGCAATTTTCCTTCATCATTATAATCTTCTGAGTACCAGATGAGTCCATGCCCGGTCACTGATTCCTGCTCATAGCCTTCTGGTTCTAAACGACACTCCCCGGTAGCTGAGGGCTCACCAAATCTAGCTTCTATTTCTAGTTGAGTTCGCCCGATTAGCTCCCAGTTAATTTCTTCTTCCGAAGAACTGCCAGGAGACGTACAAAAAAGACCAGTTAGCAAAAAGGGTAAAAGTAGTACGACGGCTTTTTTAAACATCTATACCTCAGTATTGTAGTTTATTTCTATTTTTTCTAGGGACCTGTCTGTCATGAGAAAACCATCTAAATGGTCTATCTCGTGCTGTATAACAGCAGATAGAAGACTATTGTCGTCTTCTATTGTGTACTCTTTTCCGTCCAGGCCTAAAAACTTTACCTTGACGTTTCTTATGCGGGGCACTTTTAGACCAAGACCAGGAAGGCTTAAACAGCCTTCCGGGGAAGTGAAAAACTCCTCCCCACATTCTACTACTTCCGGGTTGAACATGATTACCGGCATCTTTTTGTTCTGCATAAATGCGGGGTCTATGGAACAAAGACGCATGCGGAGACCTACTTGATTAGCAGCTAATCCTATGGCGTTTAGATTGTACATCTCCTCTAAAAGATCTACAGCCACTTGTTGGAGTACTGGAGTTACTCTTTTTACAGGCTCCGTTTCAAATCGTAGCCTCTTTTCGAAGTCCTCTTTAGAGTATTCCTTGTTGTTTATCAAGTGCATTAACTCTCTCCGCCAGTTTTAGCTCTCGTCCAAAGAAGAAGCCTATTTCTCTGTGGGCTGCAGCGTTACTGTCTGAGCCATGTACTGCATTGTTAGTGACGTTGGTGTGCTCACCGAAATCATGGCGTAAAGTGCCCTCTGCCGCCTCTGCTGGGTGGGTAGCCCCCAAGAGTTTTCTAAACTCTTCCACTGCACCGTGCTTCATTAGAACCATAGGAATAACGGGTCCTGAACACATAGTTCCTACCAGGTTCTTAAAATAAGGCTTTTCTTTATGTTCCTCATAAAAGTATTCTGCGCCTTCTTTTCTTAACTGAACGCTCTTTAAGATAAGGATCTTAAATCCTGCATCTTCTATTCGGGAAATAACTTGTCCTATTTTTCCAGCCCTATAAACGTGAGGTTTAATCATAGCAAGGGTTAAATGTCCCGGTCCTTGAAATACTTCCTGGCTCATCACTTAATCCTCGTCCTTACTCTAATCTTAAATCCTTCGTCTCGAGAACCTCTTTCCCATGTACTGTCCGGGTAGAAGGTTTTCATTACATGAATAACGTATCTCCAGTTGTTCTCGGTGTTGCCCATGTCAGCACCGAGAAGTAGTTCTTTTGCAGTAAAAGTTCCTATCATCCAAGAGCCTTTATGCTCTCCTTTATTGGCCAAAGCGGTGTCGATAAACTTTATCAATCTTTTGTGTTCTTCTACTTTGGGCATTAGAAACTTCCTATATCAAGCAGTGGCTTATCCTTCTCCTTTGCTTCTACTTCTGCTAGGGCTTTATTTAGATTGTCTATCAGTTGCTGAAGCTCGTTGATAGAAGTTTGTACTACCGTGGTAATACCGGCTATCTCATTTTCAAACTGGTCTTTGATCTTCTTTTTAGCCGCTTTCTCTAACTCTAAATCCTCATGCTCGAAAGAGACGAAAACCTCTTTATTGTCCCCAATACCAACGAAGTTGCAACCCATTAGTTCCTGCTGGATAAACTCCCCAAGGCGCTTGTGTATTAGATCACTCATACTCGGTCTCCTCAAAGTGTTTGCAAGTATCGCAGTATTTCTTACCGGCGCCCAGTGGGTGAACTCCTCCACCGAAACTCGCGCCCTCTTTTTCTACAGCGATCACCAACGCGTCTATAATCTTGTCGATGGTTTCAGGGTCTTTGTTCTCTCGAAGATCGATTATACCACTCACGCAAAAGAGAATTTCTCCGTCATCTACCATCTAGTTCTTGCCACCTTCTACTAAGTTTGTAAAAAGTATCTCGAAGCCAATCGAGGGCTTCTATATCTTGAGCTATAGAAGCCTGCACGGCCTCTAATAGCATTAGTTTCGTTATGTAATCTAAAAGAGGCGGTTGATTATTGTAGAGACCCATTAGCCCTATATACCTTCTCTACTTTGACTATCATGTCAACTAACCAACCAGCTTCGATCATGCTTACTCCCGGGTCTTCCAGAGGAAGCGTATGTTCATCCAATACTTTACGTAGATACTTGATAAGGGGCAACTGCGCCATAAGCTATGTTCCTCGCCTCTAACAGATCGTTATGAAAATCTCTCTCAATCTGTGTATTTCGGTTTCGCAATACGTAAGACGGGTGGTAAATAATAGAAGCTAATACATCCTCATTAAAAGGAAGAACATCCAGACTACCATGTTCTTTAGTTATCTTTACGGACCTACCAAGGAGATGTGCAGCAGCAATCCTACCTAAAGCTACAATCACCTTTGGCTTAATGAGTTCTACCTGTTTCTTCAGGAAGGGTTGGCACTCTGCCACCTCTTCCGGAAGAGGATCTCTATTTTTAGGAGGCCGACATTTTACCACATTGGTAATAAATACGTCTTCTCTATTTAGTCCTACTTCAACCAGCGTTGTGGTCAGTAACTGACCGCAACGCCCTACGAAGGGAAGACCTTGTCTGTCTTCTTCCTCTCCAGGACCTTCTCCTACGAGCATGAGCTCAGCGTCAGTATTTCCTACGCCGGGGACTGCCTGTGTTCTTCCTAAATGAAGAGCACATTTGGTACAATCCTTGATCAGCCCGTCGAGCCCTGAAATGTTAGAGATAGTGTCCATGCCCTCTATCCTGTGGTTTTTCACCGCTGGCTGTCGGGAAGGTTTGATCCCTGAGACCTCGAGACGGCGCGCCGCCCAAAAACTGACCCCCAGCTTGAAGGTTGTAAGGATCAATGCCTTGAGACTGTAAAGCCTCTACGTATTCCTGCATTCTTTGCTGGCGCTTTCTGGTTAACAAGAGGGTAGCAGAATAGTTAACGATTTCAAAAATAATAAATGAAGTTATTTGGGCTAACAATACTGCTCCGTAAACTCCCCAAAAACCAAGTTCCATAATCACTCCCTATAGTAGGTTGCTGCTAATAAATTTCCGACTTGGAAAATCCAAGTCTTTCCATCACTGGCACCCTTATACCAGCGGGGTTGTCCTCCAAGAGCCATTTCTTCATTGATTAAAAGGTCCATAGAGTATTGGTATAAGGGTAAATTTTGCACAACTTCTTCCTACGTTCCAATAATACCCAGAAAGGGGGAAAATAGCAACCGATGCTCTCTTCTGCCTTGAAAAAGTTTTTCAACTATTTGTTTTACCTTTTCCCCTTTATGGTTCCTTTATTTGCTATTTCAGATCACCGATGATAGGCGCGTTCTCTCTCATTGGGAAAATCCTGGCCATAGTCTATAAATCTGCTCGGCACCCTGTTTTCCTTCTTTACAAGCTCTTCCCTCACCCCACTATGCACTACCATCTTCTCCAGAGCTCTAACCCTTTGTCCCATCTGTAAAACGATGTCTACTAAATCGTACATCATCTGCTTACTCTTGTCCCCTGGGACGTTCTCCTCTATATCCTCTACTACACTGCGGATACGGCGGGCCAACACAGGACAAGATAAAGCTTCTTCTACACGCTGCTCTACGTCCTCTTTTTCCATTGACATGGGCTTTCCCTTGCTTTCGCTTTAGTCTTTGGATTAGGGAAATACAGACAGTAGTATTAGGTAGTATTCCTCTCTGGGAATACTACTGGACTACCCCTCTCTTAAACATTTAGCACCCGGCGAAAAATTTGGTTCGCGGGTAAATTTACTCAGGCTCAGTTATCCGAGACATTACTTCGTAAGCCACGTTAAAGCATACTTCGGCAATCTCTGGTCCACCCATCTCTACCAAGTCTTCCGGGAGATCGCGCAAGGCGTTGTTCACAACATTCGCGATCTCGCCGGGGGTGAGTTCTTGAACATCAAAATCTTCTTCTCGGGACAGTAGGATTTTATCTTCCATAGGTATCTTATCCAAAGTCTCCATGTCGAACTGTTCAGAAGTAACATTATTTGGGTGTGGCATAACGTTCTTTCTCTTCTTTCTCACTGGCGTGAGTTTCTGTTTCACGTACAATCTCAGACATGACATCTGACTGTTCTTGTTCGCGAATGATTTTATGAGTTTCTCTCAAATACTCCTTATAGTACCTTGGGGAGAGAGTTTTTATGCTCATGAATAAACTCCTGCATCACCTTGTGCAGTTTTTTAAACTGACCTCTTAGGGTTTGATGCGAGAGATTTAAATCCAACCTCTGAGTATCTGCCTCGATGTGTATACCTTCTATGCTCATGTTAGGCTCCTTCAGGTTGGTTTTGGTGCTACGGTTGGTCCATAACCACATTATTAACTCCCGTAGCTGTTGCATTGGTTCCACTGGCGATGTCCAAGGTACCTACTAAGTCTTGACCGACAAAGGGAAAATCATCGCCGGGTTTCCAGTAATGTACTAATTTAGCACTGCTGGTATAAGCCCCGGAGGTGGTAGAAAGGTCAAAACCAAATCCACCAGAAATGATGGGTCCAAATTCAGCCGGACCCAAAGCTGTATCCCAAATTCCGATGTGGCCAAGAGTTCCAGACCAAGCCGCGAGCGATGGCCCGGTTCTGAAGTGATCTCCTACGCGGATAGAGCGTCCACCTGTTGGTTCGGTCTGGAGGCCATTACCGGATACTATGGTTGAGTAGTCTTGAACCAAAAGTCCCTGATCGTAAGCGATCAGGTTGGTTCCGTCCCACACACAAGAGAAGTGACGCCATTCGTTTCTCTTTTGTACTAAATTAAATCTGGTTATGCGGAGCTGCTGTCCAAGCTCTGAGTTTAGCTCCACATAGATTTCTTCTTCTTGGTACCCTTCTATTTTAGCGCCCCAGATTAAAATCTCACTCCGGGGATTATTTCCTCTAACATGTAGAAGGGCATGGTGATCCGCGCTGGCTTCTTCTGGTACATCTGCTATAGGCTTTAACCACAGAGAGATGGTCCACAGGTTCGCAATCCCAAAGGCCGACGCAGCATCCTGTTCCAGCCGCTCGTCTACCCCATTGAACTGCAGGGCGACATTATTGGTTATCGCCATGGTACTTAATCCATTACTTCAGTGTGGAAGTGTTGAAGTCCGCGTGCCTTTAGAACCAAATCTTCAATGCGGTTCAGGTTAGTTTCTACGCGATGAGGAGCGGTTCCCTTATTGATCTGTGCTCTTACTTCTTGAAGAGCCACATCAATCTTGACCAAATCCTCATACCTGACTTCAACCACTCGTGGAGTATCCGCGTGCATAATCCCCTATCTCTGGTGGTGGTTATTTACTTCCCCTTTAGTTTTCGCAAATGTCTTACTGCATCATTATCATCCATAGCATCTGACATGGCTTTCTCAAGGGGAAAATCAACTACGTAACGTAAAAGGGACTCTACTTGTTGTGGACCATACTCCGCATTCAAGAGAGACCCTGTGTCTTCAGATATTCTGATTGTTGGTTCATTTTGCTGTCGCGGTAGGGAGGAACCCTTTCTCCGCTCCTGAAGCTCGGACTGGATTATTTGGTTCATGTCCAGGTGGGTATGCCTACTCATTGGTATTTTCCTCGTTGGCAGAATTTTCAGCCGGCGCAAAACGAGCATTCTCTGTCTCGATCATGTTCCTAACTGCCTGGTAGTACCCAGTAAACCGAGTAAATACTTCATTGTAAACACCTACAAGAGCCTGCTTGTCTCCTGTGACGTTTAGTACCTTATCTGCTTCCTCTCCAGAGAGTGTTCCTTTCTCCTGGAGAACCTTGAGCAGCTCCATGTGTACTGCCATACTCTCCGTAAGGAGATAAAGCATAGCGTTGAAGTTGGCCTTTAGTTCCTCATCAGAAAACGCTTTATCGGACATTCTTTCCTCCAGGCTAAATCAGAGCGAAATCAAAATTTAGCCGTTTTAACTTTTTTCTCGGCGAGCTAAATGAAAGCTAAATCGCTTTTCATTACTTCAATAATAAGGTCAAACAAACAAAAAGTCAACAAAAATAATAAGGTCAAAATTAGTCTCCCAGCCTAATAGCCACCAGGACAGCAGCTATTATAATAGCCAGAAACAGTGTAACCCCTAACAAGATCCCCATATACCCCGACCTCCTTACAGATCAATAATATAGCATTCTCTCTCACCTGTCAACAACTATCTTCCCCTTACCCTTTTACTCACCCAGGAATAAATTTGAGGGACTCCTAATAACAATCTGACCTGGATAATAACCCTATCGTCCCCTTCTACTTTTATGGGACCCAAAGTGTGGAACAGGGACCCCAAAGAGTACTTCTCCATGTACCATGGAGTAACATTTAAAGGCCCTCCGTCGTATAGACGGAGGGAGGTGCTTCGCACCTCTAGTCGCCCCACTTCGTGGGTCGCCGCTGGAAAGACCAGCGGTAAGACTCGAGAACTCTCGTCCTGTTGAAAGGAGTCAACATGACTCGCCTTCTCTTCGTCGGCGCCTCCTTCGGAGGCTTCTTCTGGCTGCTCGTCCGGCTGGCGAGCTACATCCCGGAGGTTTGAACCATGGTTCAAATCCCCGGTCTGAAGCTCGTCTGCCTGGGCTGCGGCGAGCAGCAGAAGTACCTCCCTCCGGTGAACTCCCGGAGGGAGGATGTGGTACACACGGTCTGCCCTTCGTGCAGACCTCACGTGCGCTTGCAGCGCCCGTAAGGAGACTCATCATGCTGATCGCATGCTTCGTCATCGCAGCTTCGCTGCTGCTCGCTTTCGCGAGCTAGTCCCCTCACTTCGTGAGGGGTGCGCAGAGGGAGGACAGAGTCCTCCCTCTGCCAGTAGTCCCCCCACTTCGTGGAGGGACCGATGTCCTGCGGACATCGTAAGGGACCACGGTGGTCCCCTGCGGTGCTCGCTCGCCAGAAGGAGCGCAACATGCGCCTCAAGATCACTCGCTTCACCAAGCACGTGTCCGTCAAGCCCCGGTCCGCGACCCTCGGTTTCGCGGACCTCGTCGCCGTGTCGGACACGGGTGCGGAGATCCACCTGCACGACCTCGTCGTGCGCCGGAACTCCGCCGGGAAGCTCAGCCTGAGCTCCCCGAGCCGTCGCTACACCCGCAGCGACGGGAGCCAGCAGTCGAGATGGCGGTCGAGCTACCGCTTCGACGACGTGACCTACCAGCGCCTGCTCGGCGTGCTCGCGCTGGTGCCGGGGGTCCAGGAAGCCTGGACCGAAGCCTTCGCTGACTCGACGGCGGAGGTGAGCGCGTAGCGCTCAAGGGGGTCTCCCTTCGGGGAGACCCCCTTTTCTGTGTACAGATTGGAAGCAGTCCCTAGACTGCTTCCCTCACTCAATCGCAGGGACTACCCCTTGGGGGTAGTCGCTGCTCTTTG
>WJJK01000142.1 GCA_014729705.1 Candidatus Altarchaeales archaeon
CTCTTGAGGTTACTCTTGGTCGATTTTGAAAATGGGGTCCGTAGTGGAGTTCACTCGGGCCTCTAACCACTCTATACTCTTTTGAAGATTACTTAATCGATGATAAGCCTCTTCAAGTTTTTTGATATCACTCACGGTTAATAATACACGGTTCTCGTCCCATAGGATGGGCTGGTTCCCTTTTTTCTCTCTTAGATAATTGAGGACGAGATTTCTGAAAGGTTCAAGGAGAGACTTCACAATAAGAAGATCTCCTTGCAGCCCCATTTCCCTCACCGTAGGGGTTCTTTTCTCACTGAAATCCCCCGGAACCGGTTTCACATCGGTAGGGATCTCTTCCGGATCCGGTCTCCTTTTGAGGACCGCCGACGCAGGAAGCCTTTGGTTGAAAGCTAGGTGTTTTTTCTTTTTATCGGACATGGGGGATAGCTGAAATAAAGGGCTGTACGGGACTTCATTCGGGTATACATAGAGAATGCTCATCTATGAGCGGTCACATATATCGAGTCCCTTACCCATAAAAAAGATAGGGGGATAATTATGATCTCCATTGCATGTATCTGTGGCGGAATCCTTGAAAGAGCCGTGATCCTGTCCCTCCTCACGGGAGGTGCCGGCTTCTGCCTTCACAAAAAGAAATCCGCAAAAAAGAAAAAAGATTCCGAGCGAGCAAAGCCTAATGTGGGAAAGATTGAACCAATCCCTGCCCTCTTCCTTCTCCGGCCAAAGGGAGAATCCGGGGTGATTTCCACCCCATGTGGAAGCTATGAACTTCTCCCTGCCCCTCCTATATCCTTGCAAGGTGTCGGGATACTCAGCGCCCTCCTCCACCTCCTCTTGCCATTCCCTCAAGGCCTCTCCCTGTCTTCTAAGCATTCGTCCGCGGCCAGTGAATGTCCCACGGGCTCATCAATGACATAGAACAGATGAGCTTTCGGGTGTTGCTTCTTGAAGTGGTCGTCAACTTCCTTTATCCTGCATTTGATCGCGAGGAATCCTGGAACATACCAGACCTCGTCTCCAACTTTGTATTCCTTGGTCATTTAATTCCTTCCTGGAGTAGATAGGAGGGGAGGGAAGATGAAGCTAGAAGACCTTTTGAAAAGGGCAGACGTCAAAGACCCCCATAGCCTTTATCTACTGGCCAGGGAGTTGATTCGGAAAGGGTATCACAAAATGGAGGAGGATCCTGTTTCTGAAATAATAGAAAGCGGGATCCGACTACATGCTTATGCACACTCCTATACAAAGACCATCCATTTTTTTGAACTCCCTTTTGAAATAATTCCGACAGATCAGAGGGGATATCCCCTGTATCGCCAATATTGTTTCTGCCGTAGCTCCCATTCCTATGAGGGTTCAGAGAAAATCTCTCTGGAAACTATGGACCCCAAAAAGATCTGCAAGACCTGCTTGAAATCCGCGGCGAAAAGGGCGCGTAAATCAGGCGATTCTGGATGAGGTGATGGAGATTTGTGAGAAATCTATTCCGTGACCTTCCATGAGTTTTTCCAGGGCCTCCTTGACCTTCTGGTTTCTTTCCTCTTCGGAAAAATTCGAGAGCGGCCCATCCTCTCCGAGAACCAATTCCAAAACCACCCTGTCCTGGGCAGATAACTCCTCGATTTTTCTCTTGGCCGCCTCCACCTCTTCCATATTGGGGTTACGAGCCGGATCCGCAAGTTTCTCCAGCTTCTCGATAATACGTTCCCTTTTTCTTTTCTCCACTCTATTCTCCCAGGACGTTGTCCTCGAACCACAAGGAAAGCCTTGCCATCATTGAACAGAAGGTCGCATCCGGCACCATCATAGCTTTCCGTTTACTGAGCCACTTTGTTGTGGACTTTGCTTCCGTCTCCGTACCGTCTCCTGGAGCTACTCCTTGGTAGGCACCCGTTACGTCGATTGCGAACAAGAACATTTTCGTGGTCGAATTTTTCGACGTATATACGAAGCCAAGCTCGATAAGGGGTCTCTCAGGCTTGTAGCCGGATTCCTCGAAAAGCTCCCTCCTGGCAGTCTCACGAGGCTCCTCCCCCTCCTCTACGCTCCCTGTGAGCGCACAGAGGTGCCTTTTCTGATCATGTGCCGGCATGGGCTCAATTCTGGCGAGGTACTCGGTTTCATCTCCCCCTGCCCGAAAAGGAAGTACTCCCACAGCGATCTCGGTCATATTCCTGACCATGATCCAACCGTCCCGATCAATAAGGGTCAGGTAATCCGTCTCGTACAGAATTTTGTCCGGCATTTTTATCTCTTACGTGTTTTGGTATAGCACCCGATCATTATCTCTCTCTGGTCGCGGACCAGGATTTTAGAGACTACTACTATGAGCTTGTTCCATTCCTCTAGCAAAGAATTGAGGGCACTCAAAGGTTCCCTGAGTTCGCCCCCACGCCACCGACGCCATCTCTCCCTCCATCGAAGACTATACCTCAAATCGTTTTTTACTTTTTTTCGAAGTGACCAGCCCTCCTCTTGGAACTTTCTCTCCACAGCGTCTATGTTGCCCCATACTCGAGCCCTTTCTTCGAAGGAGTCAAAATCCTTCTGAAGCTCGTTTACTTTTTCGTCCCAGAAATCAATCTGAGCCAGGAAATAGGTTCTTCGTTCGTATGAGCTGGTCTCGGAATCACTTCCTCGGAAGAACTTAATCGCCTGATGAAGAGCCTCGGTCTTCTCCCTGAGATAGACAGAGGTCCTTCTCAGGTGAGGGTCTTCTCCCTTCGAGTTGAGAACCAAAGTAGACTTTTTCAGAGAGTTCTTCAGAGAAGGAATTACCCTCTCCAGAAGGTGGTAAAGTTCGTCGGCGCAGCTTACCTCTCCTTCCCGAATCAATCGAACCAACCTGTTCACGTGTGCTTTGCTCAAAAGTGCCTCCATAGGAGAATATAAGGCTTGCTTCTTCCTGTAGAGATTACGCTTCTTAAAACGGTTCGGTGCCACGAAATCGAGTAAAGAACGTAGTAGAGCTGGGCCGAAAGCAGCGCCCCTATCCCTTTTTATCAGGAGCTTGTAATGCAAGAGCCCACCACTATCCAGGATCTATCCGACCTCCTCGTTTCAGGTTTTTCCGACTGGAGAGATCTGGGGGGCGTCTACGCTCGTCCGAACCATGATGGCTCACTGACCCTTTTCAATTATACGGTCATGTGTACCTACCGACGTCGGTGGAACTGGTTCGAGAAAGTTTCTCGAGGCCTGATCCTCGATACCAGAACCGGTGAGGTTGTGGCTCGTCCGTTCGACAAATTCTTCAACTGGGGGGAGTTCGATATCAACCCGGAAGGCCTCCCTGTGGAGATCGTCGAGAAATGCGATGGAAGCCTGGGAATCCTGTACCGGCACGAAGGAGCCTACAAGGTTTCAACAAGGAGGTCTTTCGATTCCGAGCAGGCTCTGTGGGCCACTGAGTTCATCAAACGATATGATCTCGAGAACCTCCCAGACAACCTGACTCTCCTGTTCGAGATCCTCTATCCCGGTAACCGTATCATTGTATATTATGAGGGTCGGGAGGATCTCGTCCTTCTCGGGGTCCGGGATCGGTTCACGGGAGAGGACTGGTTTTACCCGCAGACCCAAGCCCTGGCAAAGGAGTTCGGGTTCTCAGTTCCAGAAAACTTGAGGAAGATGGTTTCCCTGGAGGATCTGAAAGAGAGGGCTCAGGGCCTGCCTTCCAGTGAGGAGGGGTGGGTTTGTCGGTTCCGGGATGGAACCCGGTTGAAGGTCAAGGGCAAGGAGTATCTGGAGATTGCCCGAATCGCCAAAAAAATGTCGGACAAGTTCATCTTCCAGAACCTCGCAGAGAAGGGGTACGAGGAGACCGCAATCATGGCACCGGAGGAGTTCCGACGCCATGTTGATGAGTGCTGGGAGGTATTCTCGAAAGTTGAGAAAAGGTTGCACGATCAGGTTACGGAAACCCTGGCCCGTGTATCTACTATGAAAACCCGTAAAGAGATCGCGATGTACCTGTCCCAGAATTGTAGGCATCTCCTTTCCTGGGTGATGACAGAATATGATGGCCGCTCCTGTAGGCCTGGTATCAAGGAGCATATTATGAAGAACTATGTGAAGTACCTCGAGGAGGAGCGGTGATGGGAAAGAACGACACGAAAGGTTGGCGTCCGATCTCTGGGCTTGAGGAAATTCTGGGAGAGGTGGA
>WJJK01000143.1 GCA_014729705.1 Candidatus Altarchaeales archaeon
AGGCATGTGAGGCCGCCGAACCCGAACACAACACACACATGAGAAAACTACGCGACAAACTAATCCAAAAAATCAAGCAGCTACCTGATACGACCTTAAATGGCCACCTAACCGAGAGACTCTGCAACAACGCCAACATCGGGTTCGGCAAAATCGAGGGGGAATCCCTACTACTTAGGCTAAGCGACTTGGGGGTGATGGTGAGCACAGGGTCCGCCTGCTCAAGCCACAGCCTAAAATCCAGCCACGTATTAAGGGCCATAGGGGTGGAGGACCACAGGATACACGGTGCAATACGCTTCTCCCTAAGCCGATACACTACCTTTGATGAGATAAACTACGCAGTTGAATGCGTGGAAAAAACAGTCGAAGAACTACGCAAAATAAGTCCACTCACCTAAAAATGTATTCCGAAAAAGTGATGAAACACTTCCGAAACCCCAAACACATGGGGACTCCAAAACAATATGATGTGGTGGGGAAAGTAGGCAACCCGGTCTGCGGGGACGTCATGCACATTTACCTGAAAATCCGGGACGAAAAAATCACGGACATAGACTTTAAGACGATGGGGTGCGCAGCAGCCATCGCCACCTCAAGCATAACCTGCGAAATAGCCTCCGGCAAAACCCTGGATGAAGCCTTAAAGATAACCAAAAAAGACGTGGTAGACGCCCTTGATGGGTTGCCTGAAAACAAGATCCACTGCTCGAACCTGGCAGTCGACGCACTGCATAAGGCGGTGAAGGAATACCGAAAATGAGAAAACACCTGCTTGCGTTGCTTTTAATCAGCGTTTTTGTGCAGGCTCAAACCCGATCCAACGACTACTCCGACGTAAACGTAACCATATATTGGGGGGAAGGATGCCCCTTCTGCGGGGAAGCCCTAAAACATGTTGAAACACTGAAAAACAAATACTCAGGCATCAATGTAGGCACATACGAAGTCTATCACAATGAATCCAATCAAAATCGTTTCCTAGAGCAAGCGGGAAAACTGAACGTCAGCCAGCCGGGAGTGCCGTTCACCCTATACTGCGACACCTACCTGCAGGGTTTTAACTTCGAATCCGCTCAGTTAATGCAAGCCCGCATCGAAAATCACTGTCAAAAGAAAAACAAAAAAACCCCCATAAAGATGCCCTTTTTAGGGAAGATCAACCCCCGGGGACTATCCCTTCCCACGTTAACGATTTTGATAGCCGCGGTAGACGGATTCAACCCCTGCGCGATGTGGATGCTCTGTTTTCTATTAGCATTGTTAGTTGCCTCCCGGGACCGGAAGAAAATGATTATAATAGGCTCCGCGTTCATATTATCCTCTGCAGCAGCCTACTACCTCTACATGCTAGCCTGGTTAAAAGTATTCCAGTTAATCGGGTTCATAACCTTCACCCGCACAATAGTGGGGTTAATGGTTTTCATATATGGTGCGGTGAAAATGATCGGGGCAGTAACAGAAGATGAACAGATAATTAGGATACCGGAATCCCTGCGAAAAAGGGTGTATTCTCAGATGCGCGATGTAACTCGGGCCGTAACCTGGCCTGCCGCAATTCTGGGGGCGGTGATACTCGCATTCACAGTCAACCTAGTGGAACTATTGTGTACCGCGGGATTCCCCGCGTTATACACCAAGATACTTGAGGAGAATAGCCTCGCCCCCCCAGTCTACCACGCATACCTTCTGCTATACAATATCGTCTACATGTGGGATGACGTTGCGGTATTTGTTTTAGCTGTCTTAACCCTCTCAAGCAAAAAGATGCAGAAGGTTGACGGCAGATTCATGAACTTCGTGGCGGGAGCGGTACTTATGTTGTTTGGGTTCCTATTCATTTCAAACCCACAACTACTTGTAATACATTAATTCGGAGGAAAAAAATGAGGGTACTTGGATTAAGCGGCTCCCACCGGCGGGCGGGAAACACGGATCAATTAGTTGAGAAAACATTGGATGTCTTAAGGGGTCAGGGGTTCAACACAGAATTCATAAGCTTAGCCGATAAATCCCTTGACTTCTGCAAGGACTGCGACGGCTGCAGGGAAAACCCTCGTTGTGTGTTCGATGAAGACGACCAAAACTATATACTCGATGAACTGCAAGCAGCTGATGCGATAGTAATAGGGTCCCCAGTCTATTTTGGAGGCGTATCCTCAAGGCTTAAAACAGTATTCGACCGCACCCTCCCCCTCCGTCGTGCGAAATTATCTTTAGCGGGGAAAATCGGAGCCGCCATAACCGTTGGGGGCTCAAGGAACGGGGGTCAGGAGCATACAATCGCAGATATCCACCACTTCATGCTCATACACGAGATGATTATAGTGGGCGACCAAAAAACAGCGCACTTCGGGGGCTGCGCCCAAGGCAGAGGTCAGGGGGATGCCCTAAAAGACGAAGTCGGCGTGCAGACTGTGATAAACACCGCCGAAAAAATCGGGCAGACACTGAAGAAAATTAACCCACATATATAAGGCAAACATCAAAGCCCTCACAGGGGATAAAACTAAGTTTTTCTGCAGGCACCGGTTAACGCCTTCCAAAAGGCATTAAATACAGTGGCGTTTCTTCTTTGGATAAGTTCAGCAATTTATGGGTTTCATCGTCTCTGAAAGCCCCCACCGCAACTGTTCCAAGATTAAGTCCCTCCGCCTGCAGGTACACGTTTTGGGCTGCGTGGCCTGCCTCCATATGAACGTATCTCTTC
>WJJK01000144.1 GCA_014729705.1 Candidatus Altarchaeales archaeon
GCTCCTAACCGATTTAAATAAAGGAGAGTGAGCGATGAAAAAATGCAATGAAAAACCTATACTGTTCAGCGGTGAAATGGTCCGTGCGATCCTGGACGGCCGGAAAACACAGACGCGGCGGGTGGTGAAGCCGCAGGCCGAAAAGTACACCGGTGATATACTTGGCCAGCCAGTCATATACCCTTGGCGAAATGGCGGATATGACGCCAAGCCAATCAAGTGCCCCTACGGCAAACCCGGTGAAGAACTGTGGGTGCGGGAGACGTTTACATATGGGTATGATTTAAATGATGCCCATCCAGAATGTGCTGTGTTTGACTTTGGAGACCCTGATATGATTTTTGCACCCGGTGAGAACAAAGAAACACGACACTACGCACGTGCATGGTCGCAGCGCAAACCCGGCATTTACATGCCCCGCTGGGCATCCCGGATCCAGCTCCAGGTTAAAGACATAAAAGTAAAGCGGGTGCAGGATATCACAGAATCGGACGCAATTGCAGAGGGACTGACCTATCTGCCGAACGCCAAACGATGGGGCGTGTGGGACCAGACCAACTGCACGATTGACGGCCGGGCGCGTATGACCGAGCATTTCGAATCACCCGTAGATGCATTTGCGCACCTCTGGGACTCGATTAACAGAAAGCGCGGCTACGGCTGGGATAAAAACCCGTGGGTATGGGTGGTAACCTTTGAAAGGATACGCCCATGAATAAATGCTGCTGCGGCAAGTACTCACTTCCGGATGGCATACCGTTTGAGAAAAACGGCTATGTGCATGAGCCCGTGGATCTCGAGGCCGGCAACTTCTGCGGACCCAGAAAAAACCATGACATCCGGGACTTGAAAAAAAAGGTAGACGAACTCACGTCTGAAAATAAATCCCTCAAAGAAGAAAATGAGAGATTGAAGGCCGAAATTCAAGCCCGGCAAGAACCGGAGAAGACGGACGAATGTAAGCTTTGTCACTTTTTCGGTGAGTATAAGTGGAAATTCTGCCCTCGTTGCGGGAAAAATTTAGGAGAGAGAAAAATGAGCTTAGATTTTCGTTTACAGATTGAGATAGAATTGTTTTGGAAAAACATAACACACAACCTTGGAAAAATGGCCGATGAAGCCGGGATATATAAGGCTTTATGGAGGCCTAATGAGAATGGGTATGTGTATGCAAATGATATAATAGACATCTTAGAGAAGGGCCTGGAGGATTTAAAAAAACGCCCAAAGCACTTTGAAAAATTCAATTCCCCTAATGGATGGGGACTGTATGAGCACTTCGTTCCTTTTGTGCAAGAGTGTTATGACGCTTGCGTGAAACACCCAAAAGCAAAAATATATGTCAGTGTTTAAAGGAAACCAAATGAGTGAAGGGAAACAAAGATGACACTTCCTGTTGAAGAGCTTAGTGCGCTGAAGCGCACACGGGAGTTTTTGAGGGACATGCTTGGCTCGAACCTCACGACAATACGCAAGAATGCCCGTGAGATAAGGGAGCGTGCCGGGAGATGTCTAAAGCACTACCCGTTTGATATGCACATTGATAGCGTGTGGGAAAAACGCATCGAAGAGCACAATCGTGCAATGCGTGAGTTTTCTTGCAAAAAACCCAAATAAAGGAGAAAATAATGCCAAGACCAGAGTTTCCAACACCGTACACAATTTTAACACCCGGAATGATTAGCAGGATTAGAAGCAACCAAGGATATTATGACCGCAATCCAGAAAGAGCAGAACGTGAACAACAAGAACGAAAAGAACGGGAACGGCTTGAGCAAGAACAATTAGAATATGAATATCGCAGACAGCAAGAAAGAGAAGAAGAGTAATATAACGATGATGAGTGAGGGGAGAACTCGATGACTTTGCCCGATGAAGAGCTAAACGCACTTAAAAGGACAAGAGAGCTTCTAAGGTTTCTACTACAGTCGAATCTTACCACGATCCGCAAGGAAGCACGGAGTATAAAAGAACGTGCGGGGCGATGCCTCAAACACTACCCGTGGGACCTGTATCTCGATAAAATGTGGGAAGGGCGGATAAAAGAGCATAACAGGTCAATAAGGGGAGAAGAATGAAAGTACACTGTAGGAGGCCGAAGAATGATCACCTGTCATAGTCACTGTTTAGATTGGGGTAACGTGTGGTGTATGTTGTGCGAAGATAAGATACCTGAAGGCTTTGATAAAAAAGAGGTAGAAGCCGAGATAAGAAGGAGAACTCCGTGGGAATACACTTCGGGTGGTCTGGGGTATTGTCTTTCAGATAAGCACATAAGGGAGTATTTTGATGAAATAGGTGTCGATTATAAAACATATTTGGAGAACCAGAAATGACAAGTGGGGTTTAATGTGCTTGAACCGTATTATGAGAATGACTTGGTTACCATTGCTTGATATACAAAAATGTTGACAATAGTTAAGGGACGAAGAATGAAGTTTTGCGCTCAGTGCGGTCGAGAGTTTGAACCGGAACGGGACAGCCAGATATACTGCAAACACGAGGTGTATACGACTGGGCGGCTAAAGGGATGGAGTAAGTGCAGAAAGGCCGCACAGAACATGAGGCACAACAGAAGGAGGGAGAAAGGCTCTCGAAACGAGTATTTTAAGGAGAGAAGAAAAAAGCGTAAAATGGCCGGATTATGCGCAACATGCGGAAATGAACCAATTGTACCGGGGTGCGTTCAGTGTGAAATGTGCCTTGAAAAATCACGTTTTAGAAGGGAATAGAATGTTACTCCAGAAAAACATTGTGGGAAAGCGATTCAAAATTGCATTCATTACCGACTGGCACCTGGGCAACGCAGCCTCATCGGATGAATGTATCGGGAAGATGGTCGAGCTTATTGGCCAGAATAACTGGTATTGGTGGCACCTGGGCGACGCCTTCGAAGCAACCGACCTCAATAACAGCTACTTTGAGCCATTGGTGCATAAGGCACGTACAAGTGAGATCAAGTATCAGGCGGAGGATTTTGTCTCCCGGGTAAAGCCGATCAAAAAGAGATGCCTGGCCCTTCATAAGGGGAACCATGACCAGCGGAGGTCTATCTGTAATGTCTTCGACCCCATGCCGTATGCGAGGGAGCAGCTGGGCATCAAGGTCCCGGTTGCCGACCAGATCAAGATACGGGTAGCAGAGCACTGCACAATACTTGGAAAGCACTCCAGGATATACGTCAGCTCACGGGCAAAGGGGTCTCAGCAGCAGAGATATACCAATGAGTGTGAGTCGATAAAAAACAAGCTGATCAGGACAAGCGGGATAGCTGACTGTCATGCGGTGGTATGCGGGCATGGCCACAAGATCCGCATAGCTCCCCCGGTTGAGAACACCGACCTGTATGGGATCGACAAGCTGCACCATATTACAAACGACAGGTACGTGGGCGGAGATGGGACGTGTCTTCATAACGACTCGCGGTACTATGCGATGTGCGGAGGGGCACTCAGGACCACGATAGCGCAGGTCTATGACCCGGAAGCAGACCCCATTAAGTCGAGCACCGGTGAAGTCCTCAGCAAGGGGACGGTGGACATATCAACGTATTCAGAGCGGAAGGGATACGGTTATACAGACCTTGGCTTTGTCCTCGCCACAGTGGACGGCGGCAGGCTCGTGAATATGGAAGGGATAAAGCTGTGATCGATAAAATACTCAAAGAGCGGGAAGATAGTTATGGTGACTTTAAGGACAACGCCCGGAAGACAACAAAGATGTTTAACATTCTGACCGACAACAGGCCGTGCGGGTGTAAGGCGTACCCGGCTTTTATGATCATAACAAAGCTGGTCCGGGAGTTCAACAAGCACAACAAGGACAACCTTGATGATATCCAAGGGTATGCTAAACTATGGGCAGAAGACCATTACGATTTATAGAGCGGATGCCTCTCATGCCGGGAGCATCTTTCTTTCTACTCATGGCAAGACCTCCTTTCTTGAAAAGACGAATCCCCATTGATCCGTCAAGTTATCAACCGGATCAGAGGATCGCATAAAAAAGGAGATGGATTTATGATAAAAGAAGTCATGGAAGAGATACATGAGCGCGCATATCGCCTCGGTATACTGGCCTGCAAGAAGGGCAGACAGCATGAGGACAACCCGTACGCCGACAAAGAACTCAGAAACCGATGGAGTGCGGGGTTTATTTCACAGGATATAAAGGAAACAAATGACTACAAAAAAACCTGAGTTGCTCCCATGTCCGTTTTGTGGGGAAAAACCTAAAAGCTTAGAATACGGAGGCAATATAGATGTGTCATGCCAAAACGAAAAATGCTGGCTTTATGATCTTTCAGCAACCCCGGATGAATGGAACACAAGACTGTATATACCATGCTTACACATAAACCCTCCCCGACATAATGAGTAAGACATATCATCAGAAGCTCTCACGTCAACGCTAACGCAGTTTTATCAATAATACGATAAAACCCACGCGTTTTTAATAAAAACCCATTAGGCGGGCTGTTAGGCGCACTGTGTGAAGAATGAAGGGCCTTATGCTACCCGTATATAATAACGCGGGGGACCTCCCTTGCGCTGTGCGTACATGGAAAGGGGA
>WJJK01000145.1 GCA_014729705.1 Candidatus Altarchaeales archaeon
AAATATCAAGGCTTGCCGCAATCGTCGAATCAAGCCAGGACGCCATAATCGCCAAAACACTTGAGGGGACAATAACCGCATGGAACCGGGGAGCCGAAAGAATATACGGATACAGCGAAAGAGAAGCCCTAGGGAAACACATTTCAATGATCATAGCAAAGGAGTGTGAAAATGATGCCCAAGAGATACTTGAAAAAATAAGGCAAGGCAAAAAAGTCGAGGCTCTTGAGACGTTGAGGAAAACCAAGGACGGGAGGATACTGCATATGCAGCTTACAGTAAGCCCCATAAAAAACAGTATCGGGGAGGTAATAGGCGCCTCAGCCATAGCACGAAACATAACCCAACAAAAAAATGTTGAGAGACAGCTTGAAGAAAAAATAGGTGAACTAAAAAGGTCTCGAGAGGCGATGCTAAACATCCTGGAGGACCTAAACGAAGCCAAAGAAGGTCTTGAAAAAGAAGTCAAAGAGAGAACCAGTGAGCTTAGAAAAGCGCTTAAGCAGGCGAAATCCGCAGACCATATGAAAGACAATTTCCTTGCTATCACAAGCCATGAGCTTAAGACACCCCTTACACCAATAATCCTTTACACAGAACTGCTTAAGGAAAATGAGGCTTTGGACGCCGAAAACAAGCAGTACGTAGACACGATATACCAAGAAGCTATAAGGCTTCGGGACCTGATACTGGATATACTTGATCTTGCTAAATTAGATGCCAACCAGAAACAATTCAGGATGGAGGAGGCCAGCATAAAAAAGGTCCTGGAAGATTCGATAGAGGAAGTTAAAGCCATGGCACAGACAAGAAAAATAAAGATAATCCTGGAAGTGGGAAAAGAGATCCCTGACGCGCAGATGGATTATGAGGCTATCAAAAAGGTCTGCAAAAACCTGCTTACAAACGCCATAAAATTCAGCCCAGAGGAGTCACAGATACACGTAAAAGCACGTAAAAACAAGGATAAAATCCAGGTTAGCGTAAAAGATGGGGGAATAGGCATTGAAGAAGATCAGAGGGAGAAAATATTTGACAGATTCTATCAAGCCGATTCCGAACACAACAGGGAATACGGGGGGACTGGATTGGGGCTTGTCATATGCAAGGGAAACATAAACGCCCATAAAGGCAGGATATGGGTTGAATCCAAAAAAGAGGAAGGCTCCACATTCAATTTCACATTACCCCTAAATTAGGAGAAAAAAAGACATGAAAAAAATATTTATCGTCGACGACGATACGGCAATACTGGAAGTGACGAAAACTGTTTTAAAGAAAAAAGGTTTTGAAGTGGAGACCGCCTCAACCGGGCAGCAGGCACTGGAGAAGATAGGGCAATTCAAACCAGATCTAATGCTATTAGACATTATGATGCCTGAGATGCCTCCAAAAAAGATTATAGAAAACATAAGAAGCAGGGGTTTAGAAGTCAAGATAATCTATTTCAGCGCCCTCAAAAAGGAAAACGAGATAGAAAAACATTTAAGGCAAGACTTAGTTTCAGAGGAGGATAAGGACTACGTTGTAGGATACCTTGAGAAACCGTTCACAACAGATGCTTTATTAAAAAAGATAAGTAATTCTTAAACCAGCATGGGAAAAAAGATTTTGGTTGTAGACGATGATCGAAGCACCTTAACGGTAGTGCGAAACATACTGCAGGCGGTAGGCTATGAAGTTGTGGCAGTGAAAAACGCGACTGAATGCTTCAAACGCATAAAAGCGGGGGGAGAATTCGACCTGGTTTTACTGGATCTTATGATGCCGGATGTGGACGGAAACCGCACATTCAAGCTCCTGGACAAAGTACGCCCCAACACAAAAGTGATATTTATGAGCGCAGTATTGCCGTCTGAGGAAATAATCAGATATCAAAAATCAAAGGGGATTAAAAGACCTTATATAACTAAACCATTTACCAAAGACAAGCTTTTAGGTGCACTCAGAGAAGCCCTGGGGGAAAAATAAAGATGGATGATCAATCTAAGCAGAAACCGATTTCTTTGATTATGAGCCGTGAAGTGGTTTCAGTGTCTAAGGATACGTTGATATGTGATGCGGCTTCCCTTATGGCTGACAGAAACATCGGATCCCTCGCAGTGCTTGAGGAGGGTAAACTGATTGGCATACTCACTGAAACCGACTTGTTATCCGACGTGCTAGCCCAAGATAAAAACCCCAGAGACTTAAGTGTGGAGGAGGTTATGACCACCCCCGCCGTAACCGTTGAACCCACGCTGCCGATTCTTGAAGCCAGTCAGCTTATGCATGAACACGATTTCAGGCGGCTGCCGGTGGTGGAGGAAGACAAGATGATTGGCATCATAACCGAAACCGACGTACGCCACGCCATGGAGTCACTGGGTCTTTGGAAGAACGTCAGCGAATACATGAGCCGCGACATAGTCTCCTGCATACTCGAATCACGTGTAGTGGACGTAGCCCGCCAGATGAGCGAAAAAGAAGTCGGATGCATCATGGTATTGGAGGAGGGTAAGGCACGGGGCATCATAACAGAGAAGGATCTATTGAAAAAAGTTTTAGCCGACGGCCGAGACCCCGCCTTGATGAGCGCGGAAGACATCATGACAGAGGACCTCATATCCATTGAACCCAGCATGTCCGTCTACAGCGCATCCCGCCTAATGAAGAAACACGGATTCAGGCGGCTGCCGGTGGTCGTAGACGATAAAGTAGCAGGCATCATAACCCAAACCGACGTCACCAACGCCATGAGGAAAATAATATCAGAGGCGGTGCCAAAAGTAAAGGAGACACTAACCAAACACGACACGTCAATTGAGCTCACCCAAGGCTTAACCTATCTTTTTGAGGAGAAGAAACCGGTTAAAAGCAGGGACATATTCAACAAGATGGTCAGAGAAGGAGTAAAAGGATTATATATCACCCGCACTAAACCCTCACGCCTTAGGGAAAACAAGCAGATAGAGGAGTCCCGGATGATCTGGACCACCGACGTCAGAACCGAGGAGGAGTCCATGCACCCCGCCGCTTTAAGAGAGCTTAGCATCGCAGTCTCCAACTTCATGCTTGAGGAGAAGAAATGCGTGGTGCTAATCGACTCAATAGCCTATCTTGTGACAATGAACAGCTTCGAAAAAGTCTTCAACCTAGTTCAACACTTCAAGGACCTTGCCTCAGACAACGGATCCTACCTCATATACAGCATCGATCCGGGTATGCTGTCCCCCAAGGACTTGCGGATACTCACCCACGAGATGGATGAAGTGATGTTTCGAAGCCAGAATCAGTAGTCAACTAAGGAAGTCTGACCCCCCAAATCCGAAAGAGAGGATAAGGTAACACCCACCCTGCGGATCTCTGAAGAATCCTGAGATAGAAACGAGTCAACAAGGTGTTTTTGCGCTAAAAGGATTACTTCCTTTCTATTGGTGGGGGAGGAAAAGGTTTTAGAACGGGTTTTCATAGATAAGTCAGATAAAACAAAAACAACAGAGACTGTTTTAAAGCTCTTGTTAGATGAGGAAAGCCGCGCATGCACGTCGTCGGCTAGGGTTGAGAGAACCCCAAGAACCTCCTCCTTATCCTTCGTATTTGATTTAAGTGACATCATACGCCCAACCTGCTCCTTAGTCCTCTCAGAAACCTGCGAATCATCGGCGCCCCTTGCATAACCAAAAAATTTTTTTCCCCAGGCCTCGCCGAACAAGGACGTGAGTTGGGAGACGCTTAAGGCTTTGAGGTCGGAGACTGAGTGGACATTCAAAGAAACTAGTTTCCCGGCTGCTTTAGGGCCTACCCCAGGTATTTTTTTGACAGGCAGGGGCGAGAGGAATCCCTCAACCCCTGCGGGCGGCACTATTTTTATGCCGTCGGGTTTCTCCTCAGATGAGGCGATTTTTGCTATCAGCTTGTTGGGGCCTGCGCCCACGCTTAAAGTCAGCTTCTCTTTTTCATAGACCGCAGCCTTCAACGACGCCGCGTATCCGGCTGCGCCCTTAAAGTCGGTTTTAGATGATACATTGAGGTAGGCTTCGTCTACACTCACCTGCTCAAACGCATCCGCGTATCCCCTTAGAACCCGCATAATGTTCTCAGACACACGCAGGTAATAATCCTTTCTAACCGGGAGGAATACGCACTCTGGCGCTTTTTTCTGGGCCTTCACACAAGACATCCCTGATTTCACGCCTAAATCCCGGGCTAAGTAGTTGCAGGTGGCAACAGAACCCACAC